>JBDGQF010000015.1:0-9097 GCA_042219255.1 Halobacterium sp.
CTGGTGACGGCGATGTCGGCGTCGCCGGGCGGGAACGAGGAGGACATCCGCACGGTCTGTGAGAACCTCGGCGTGTCGAACGTGGAGGTGATGACCGAGGACGACGCGGACGTCGGCGAGCACACGTACGACACGGACGTGCAGTGGGAGCGCATCGAACTGCCGGACGAGGTGCTGGAAGTCAGGGACGCGTTGAACGACGTCATCGAAGACCGCCTGGAGAAGCTCCGCGACCTGGGGGTGACGCGTGTTTCGAGTCCGGACGTCTCCCAGAAGGACTTGAACAAGATTCGGGCGAAGCTCCAGGAGCTCATCGACAACGACCAGAGCGAGGGCTACCAGGGGATGTCGGTGCACGCGGAAGTGATGAAGCTGCGGCGCGCGGTCGAACTGGTGGAGACCCAGAGCGTGGAGTCGGTGCGGCGGTACTTCGAGCGCCAGCGGAACGCCGCGAACTCCTCGGGCGCGTCGAAGGCGAGCCAGCGCCTCGTCAGCGAACCGAAAGTGAAGGAGGCGATGCGGCGCGCCGACGAGTTCGACGGCCTCCACCCGAAGTTCCGGCGTGCGCGGATGCTGCTCGCGGAGACGCTGGGGATCGAGGGCGGCGAGCGCGTCATCGTGTTCACGGAGTCCCGTGACACGGCGGAAGCCCTCACGGAGTTCCTCGGCCAGCACTTCGACACGCGGCGGTTCGTCGGCCAGGGCGACGCGGACGGCAGCGAGGGGATGACGCAGAAAGAGCAGCGCGAGACCCTCGAGGAGTTCCGGAGCGGCGAGTTCGAGGTGCTGGTGTCGACGAGCGTCGCCGAGGAGGGCCTTGACGTGCCGGAGGTCGACCTCGTGTTGTTCTTCGAGCCCGTGCCGACGGCGATTCGCTCCGTGCAGCGGAAGGGCCGGACGGGCCGCCAGACCGAGGGGAAGGTCGTCGTGTTGATGGCGGAGGACACGCGCGACGAGGCGTACTTCTGGATTTCGCGGCGCCGCGAACAGGAGATGGAGGACGAACTCAAGTCCCTGAAAGGCATGGCAGACGAACTCGAGACCGAACTCGGTGGCGACCAGCAGGCGCTGGACGACTACGCCGGCGACAGCGAGGACAACGACGCTGACGGCGACGGCGGGGACAGTGACGCTGGGGGTGACGGAGCGGCGGACGTCGGCGAGGCACAGCAGTCGGTGACCGAGAGCGCCACCGGAGACGACAGCGTTGACAGCCCCGGCAAAGACGGGAGCGGAGGCGGCGACGAGTCGCAGGCGGGCCTGACGGACTTCGACGCGCCCGACCCCGAGGACGTGGCGGGGAGCGAGGACGGCGAGGGCGTGGCGGCGCGCGCGGACAGCGGCGACGACGAGACGGTGGAGGTCGTCGTCGACCAGCGGGAACTGGACTCGAACATCGCGCGCGACCTCTCGAAGCGCGACGAGGTGGAGACGCGCCTGGAGACGCTCTCCGTGGGCGACTACGTGTTGTCCGACCGCGTCGCCGTCGAGCGGAAGACGCACGGCGACTTCATGGACACGCTGCTGGGCGGCGACCGGTCGCTGTTCGAGCAGGCGAAAGACCTCACGCGCCACTACACGCGGCCCGTCCTCCTGCTGGAGGGGGACGGCGACCTGTTCGCGGAGCGCAACGTCCACCCGAACGCGGTTCGGGCGTCGCTGGCGTCGCTGGCCGTCGAGTGGGGGGTCAGCGTCGTGCACACGCGCGGCGAGGACGACACCGCGGAGATGATTCAGACCATCGCGGAGCGCGAGCAGACGAGAAACGACCGCGAGGTGAGTGCGCACGGCGAGAAGGCGGCGAAGACGCTCGGCGAACAACAGGAGTACGTCGTCTCCTCGATTGCGGACGTCGGGCCGGTGACAGCGCAGTCGCTGCTCGACGAGTTCGGGAGCGTGGAGGCGGTGATGACCGCCAGCGAGGACGAACTCCAGGCCGCGGCGGGCGTCGGCGAGGTGACCGCCGAGCGCATCCGCGAGGTCGTCGGGACGGACTACCGGCCGGACTGAGCGGCGTCGGCGCCGCGCTGGCCGAAACGCACTTCATTCGCGTGACTGTTTAGCGTGCGGGCGTGAGCCGGCGCCTCCCACGGCCGCGCGGCGGACGGGCGTTCGCTGTCCTCGTGCTCGTCACCGTCGCGTTCGCCGGCGGCCACCTCACCGCGACGCGACCGGTCGTCGAGTACGGACAGAAAGCCGTCAACGCCGCCGACCACCCGCGAAAGGACGTGCCGGCGGCCGCGGCGGGCGCGCCAGCGGGAGGCGGCGGCGCCGACGCCGCGTTCTGTCGGCCGCGTGCGGACACGAAGGTGTTCGACTTCGAGAGCCACGACCCGATGCTCGCGACGGCGCGCGGCGTCCACTACCTCGTCGCGGGCACCGCCGGCGACCAGCGGCTCTACCGGTCGACCGACCCGACCGACCCGGACAGCTGGACGCTCGTGGACGGCGACTACCTCACCGACCGCTTCGAGTTCGACTCGCTAATCGAAGTCGACGGCCGGTACGTCGCGTACGGGAACAGCAACGTCTACACCGCTGCGTCGGTGGCGACCGACGGCTGGACGCAGCGCAACAGCTTCACGGGGTTCAGCGACCTCGGCGCGTACTACGACGAGGACACGGGGCTCGTGCACGTCTACTACGAGTACGGCGAGGCGGCGGGCCTGTCGGGGAAGAAAATCGGGCACGCGGTCAGCCCGAACGGCGTCTCGAACTGGACGGTGTACCCGCCGGTGTGGACGGCGCCCGACGGCTACGGCGTCGGCGACTTCGACGTCGTCGAGCGCAACGGCACCATCTACGTCTTCGGCGACTACGACGAACACCATCCCCGGTACAACGTCTCCGTGTGGGTGAACGACGACCCCTACTCGGGGTTCACGCAACTCGACGACCACGCGCTCACCCACCGCCTCGGCGACACGCAGTACGGCGACGACTACGGCGTCGCCGACCCCTCGGTCGCGCGACTGGACGACGGTCGCTTCCTCATGCTCGCGAACGGGTACGCGAACGAGTCCGCGGCCGCGACGCTGCACTACTACGTCGGTGACGTCGGCGAGAACGCGACGGTGCCGCGGGCGTGCGGCGGCGCGGCCTAGGGGACGACGGTGACGGGGATGCGGTCGGCGGTGACGAGCGTGTCGACGGCGCTCCCGAGGAGCGCGCGTTCGAGCGTACTGGGGTCGCTGTGCCCCATGACGACGTGGTCGTAGCCGCGGGCTTCGACCAGGTCGAGGATGTCTTCGCCGACGCGGTCGCTGCGCCGGAGTTCGACGTCGAGGCCGGTCTCGACTTCCGGGTCGGCGTCGACGCCCTGTGCGTCGAGGACGCGTTCGGCGCGCTCGACGACGGCGTCCGTGGCCTCGGACTCGCGCTCCGCGAAGTGGACGACGTCGACGCTCCCGTCGTACCGGTCGGCCATGTCGGCGGCGAACTCGAGCGCGCGGAAACTGCAGTCCGAGCCGTCGACGGGTGCGAGAATCTCCATGTCGGGAGGTAGGCGTCGGTCGTGTTACGCGTTGGGGCGGAGCGCGTCCAGCGCCTCGGCGGCCTCGCGCGCGGCTTCGAGGTACTCGCGGGCGCGCCGCGGGTCGTCGCTGCCGGCGGCGCGGCGCGCGAGCGCGCTAATCGACGATTCGAGGGCGTCCGCCGCCTCGCCCGACGGCGCCGCGCCCTGGGAGGGCGTCGTCTGGGTCGGAGCGCCCTGGGACGGCGCAGTCTGCGAAGGTGTAGACTGGGACGACGCCGTCTGTGACGGCGTGGCGGCCGCTTCCCTGTTGCCGTTCTGTGTACGCGCCTGCTCGGGCGTGGACTGCTGGCTGTGCGCCTGTCGTCGGTCAGCCCGTGGCTCTCGCTGGGACTGTCCTGTCGGCTGTCCAGCGGTCTGGTCGGTTGGCTGCCCCTGGGACTGGCCTGCTGGCTGTCCAGCAGACTCGTCTACTGACTGTGCTTGCTGGCCGTCCTGGGGCTGTTCGGCCGCCTGCGCCTGCGCTTGCGCTTGCTGGTCGGCGTGCTGGCAGTTCGGGCAGAACGCCCGGCCGTCGTACCGGAAGATTGGCGTCCCGCAGTGGTCGCAGTGCTGGTTCGTCATCGTCGCGCCCTGCAGGAGCAGTTCGCTCATGCGCTCGGTCTCCTCGCGGTCGTCGTCCTCGTACTTCTCGCGGAGTTCGCGCCGCACGGCCTCCTCGTCGAACCCGTCCTCGGTGTCGCTCATGGGTGTACGCAGGGGCGCAGGCCCCGAAAACCCTCCGGGACGCCCGTCCCACGGCGGGTCGTCGTTCGTCGAATTCGGCGTTCGGCGGGCGTCTGTCTGCCGGCAGTTTCCCGCGGTAGCGGAGTCACCGAAGCGCTTAACGGACTGCCCGGAGGTGGTTCACGTGGTATGACGAAAGTCAGCATCGTGGGGGCCGCCGGCACTGTCGGCGCCGCCGCAGGCTACAATCTCGCGCTCCGCGACGTCGCCGACGAACTCGTGTTCGTGGACATCCCGGACAAGGAAGACGAGACCGTCGGGCAGGCCGCGGACGCGAACCACGGCGTCGCCTACGACTCGAACACGGAGGTCTACCAGGGGACGTACGAGGACACCGCTGGCTCCGACGTCGTCGTCATCACGGCCGGCATCCCGCGCCAGCCCGGCCAGACCCGCATCGACCTCGCGGGCGACAACGCGCCCATCATGGAGGACATCGGGTCGTCGCTGGCCGAACACAACGACGACTTCGTGACGGTGACGACGTCGAACCCCGTCGACCTCCTGAACCGCCACCTCTACGAGACCGGCGACCGCGACCGCCACAAGGTCGTCGGGTTCGGCGGCCGCCTCGACAGCGCGCGCTTCCGGTACGTGCTCGCGCAGCGCTTCGACGCGCCCGTCCAGAACGTCGAAGCGACCATCCTCGGCGAGCACGGCGACGCCCAGGTGCCCGTGTTCTCGAAGGTGCGCGTGGACGGCGCCGACCCCGAGTTCAGCGACAGCGAGCAGGCGGAAATCCTCGAAGAGCTGCAGGCGTCCGCGATGAACGTCATCGAGAAGAAGGGCGCGACCCAGTGGGGGCCGGCGACCGGCGTCGCGCACATGGTCGAGGCCATCCTCCGGGACACCGGCGAAGTCCTCCCGGGCAGCGTCGTCCTGGACGGCGAGTACGGCCTCGACGACGTCGGTCTCGGCGTCCCCGTGAAGCTCGGGAGCGACGGCGTCGAGGAGGTCGTCGAGTGGGACCTCACGGAGTACGAGCGCGACCAGCTCGGCGAGGCCGCCGAGAAGCTCAGCGACCAGTACGACAAGATTTCCTAACCCCCACGGCTTTTTCTTCGCTCGCGGCGACGGCCGCGTATGCAACGACGCGTCAGTTCCGGCACCGAGTGGGAGGACATGGTCGGCTACTCGCGAGCGGTCCGCACGGGCGACGAGGTACGGGTCGCGGGAACGACTGCGACCGACGACGACGGGAGCGTGGTCGCGCCGGGCGACCCATACGAGCAGACGGCGCACGCAATCGAGTTGGTCGCGGACGCGCTCGAGGAGGCGGGTGCGTCCCTCGAGGATGTCGTGCGGACGCGCCTGTTCGTCACCGACATCGACGACTGGGAGGCCGTCGGCCGCGCGCACGGGGAGGCGTTCGGGGACGTGCGGCCGGCGTCGACGATGGTCGAAGTGAACCGGCTCATCGACGACGACCTCGTGGTGGAAGTCGAGGCCGTCGCGGTCACGGACTAGCGGCTGGCGCAGCGAGAGCGGGACGCGCCGCTGTGGGTCAGTCGGTGCGCGAAAACCTGGGCGAGGTGGCCGTCACGCGGGCGCGACTTCCTGTTCGAGGTCGTCGGCGTCCTCGACCTCGCGTTCGCGCTCCGCGTCCAGTTCCTCGACCGGGAGCTCCTCCCAGTGGTGACACATGACAGTCGAGGGTATGTGGTGTGTTACCATAAATCCTGCTGCGGTGGCGTGCGACCGTACGCGCCAAGACTACGGAATCAGTTGTTCGCCGTCGTCGTCGTAGACCGTGATGGCGTCCACGGGACACGCCCGCGCCGCGAACTTCGCGTCCAGTTCCGCGCCCTCCGGCACCTCGCGCACGAACACGCCCTCTTCGACTTCCTCGCTGTCCGTCAGGACGGCCTTGCCGGCGCTGGTGTCCTTCTCGAACGCGTCCCACTCCGCGACACACTGGAACATCCCGATGCAGACGTCGCGGTCGTACTCGATTCGCATACACGGGGCTGGCACGCCGACGCCTAAAGCGTTGCTGGGCTGGCTGTCGTCGGGCGTGCCCTCCGGGGCTCTCGAAGCGTACGCGGGGCACAGTTCGGTGTCTCCCTCAACGGGTGGCCGCCCGGCGTCCGGCCCGTGCGACAGTTTAAACCGCGGGACGCGCGTATCCCGGTGCAATGAGAGTCGCGGACGTGACGGGGCTCCCCGACGGGGTCGCGGAACACCTCCAGTCGGAGGGCATCGAGGAACTCTACCCCCCGCAGGCGGCGGCCGTCGAGGCCGGGGTCGCGGACGGCGAGAGCCTGGTGGCGAGCGTGCCGACCGCCAGCGGGAAGACGCTGATTGCGGAGTTGGCGATGCTGTCGGCGGTCGAGCGCGGCGGGAAGGCACTGTACATCGTGCCGCTGCGCGCGCTCGCCGGCGAGAAAGCCAGCGAGTTCGAGCAGTTCGAGCAGTTCGGGCTGTCCGTCGGCGTGTCGACGGGGAACTACGAGGACGACGGGTCGCGGCTGGCGGACAACGACGTCATCGTCGCGACGTCGGAGAAAGTGGACTCGCTGGTGCGCAACGGCGCGGGCTGGATAGACGACCTGGCGTGCGTGGTCGCGGACGAAGTCCACCTCGTGGACGACGAGCACCGCGGCCCCACGCTCGAAGTGACGCTGGCGAAACTCCGCCAGCGCGTCCACGACTTGCAGGTCGTGGCGCTGTCGGCGACGGTCGGGAACGCCGACGAGATAGCGGACTGGCTGGACGCCGAACTCGTGGACTCGACGTGGCGCCCCATCGACCTGCGGACGGGCGTCCACTACGGGCAGGCCGTCCACTACGACGACGGCACCCAGGAGGAGCTGTCGACCGGGCGCAGCGACAGCCAGACGGCGGCCATCGTCGACGACACGCTCCAGGACGGCGGGTCGACGCTCGTGTTCGTGAACTCGCGGCGGAACGCGGAGGCGGCGGCGCGACGGCTCGCGGACGTGACCGAGGGCGGCATCGACGCCGACGACCGCCAGCGGTTGCAGTCGGTCGCGGACGAAATCAGGGGCGTCAGCGACACCGAGACCAGCGACGACCTCGCTGACGCCGTGGAGAAGGGCGCGGCGTTCCATCACGCCGGGCTCGCGCGCGAGCACCGCGAACTCGTGGAGGACGCGTTCCGCGACCGCGCCATCAAGGTGGTCGCGGCGACGCCGACGCTGGCGGCGGGCGTGAACACGCCGAGCCGCCGGGTCGTGGTGCGGGACTGGCAGCGCTACGACGGCACCGCGGGCGGCATGCAGCCGCTGTCCGTGCTGGAAGTCCACCAGATGTTCGGGCGCGCGGGCCGGCCGGGCCGCGACCCGTACGGCGAAGCAGTCTTGCTGGCGAACAGCCACGACGAACTGGAGGAGCTGTTCGACCGGTACATCTACGCCGACCCGGAGCCGGTGCGGTCGAAGCTCGCGGCGGAGCCGGCGCTGCGCACGCACGTGCTGGCGGCCATCGCCACGGGCTTCACGACGACGGAGGACGCGCTCCACGAGTTCCTCGGGGAGACGCTGTACGCGACGCAGACCGACGACCCGGGGCGCCTGGAGCGCGTCGCGCGGGACGTGCTCGCGTACCTCGACCGGAACGAGTTCGTGGAGCGCGAGGACGGCGTGCTGCGCGCGACCAGCACCGGCCACCTCGTCAGCCAGCTGTACGTCGACCCGATGAGCGCGGCGACGCTCGTGAACGGCCTCCGGGACGCCGGACGGCAGTCTGCGGCGGCGAACGGCGGCAGCGCGGACGCCGCGGGCGGCGCGGGCGCTGCGGCAGGTGAGGCGTCGTTCCAGACCGCCAGCGAACTGCAGGCCGACGAGGCGGGCGGGGGTGATTCGCCAGCTAGCGACGCGTCCGCCGACCCGACGCCGTTCGGCCTGTTCCACCTGGTGAGTCGGACGCCGGACATGTACGAACTCTACCTGCGGTCGGGCGACCGCGAGAAATACACGGAGCTGGCGTACGAGCGCGAGGACGAACTGCTGGGGCGCGCGCCCCGCGAGGAGGAGGCGGACTGGGAGGACTGGCTGTCCGCGCTGAAGACGGCGAAACTCCTGGAGGACTGGGCGTCGGAACTGGACGAAGACCGCATCGCGGAGCGCTACGACGTCGGCCCCGGGGACATCCGGGGGAAGGTGGAGACGGCGGAGTGGCTGCTGCACGCGGCCGAACGGCTCGCCGGCGAACTGGACGTGGACTGCGCGGTCGCGGTGCGGGAGGCGCGCAAGCGCGTGGAGTACGGCGTCCGCGAGGAACTGCTCGACCTCGCTGGCGTGCGGAACGTCGGCCGGAAGCGCGCGCGGCGGCTCTACGAGGCGGGCGTGGAGTCGCGGGCCGACCTCCGGGACGCGGACAAGAGCCTCGTGCTGGGCGCGGTGCGGGGGCGGCGCCGGACGGCCGAGCGCATCTTGGAGAACGTCGGTCACCCAGACCCGGAGATGGACGCGGTGGACGCGGACGCGGAGACGGTCGCGGCGGCCGAGCGCGAGGAGCGCGCGGAGAGCAGCGACGGGCAGGCGAACCTGGGGGACTTCTCGTGAGACTCGTCACCGGCACCGCGGACGTCGCGGACGTGGAGGCCTTCGTCGCCGACCTCGGCGAAATCGGCGACGAGTACGGGGTGGCGGTGCAGGCGTTCGACGCTGCCTACGTCGCCGACCGCCGGCACCTCGCGGCGGCCGTCCGGCACGCCGACCGGGCGTTCGAGCGCGGGGAGAACGTCGCCAGCGACCGCGGCGTCGAAATCATGCTGTACGCTGCTGGCCGCCGCCAGATTCGGGACGCGCTCGCGATGGGCGTCGGCGAGGGCGAGCAGGACGTCGTGGTCGTCGTGGACGGCAGCGGGCCGGAGGG
>JBDGQF010000015.1:9197-14561 GCA_042219255.1 Halobacterium sp.
CGGCGTGTACGGTGACGCGGCGACGCTCCGCGAGTTCTTCGACGTCGGGGACGCGGAACTGGACGCGGCGGCCGGCGACCTGGCGGGCGTCGTCCGGGAGCGCGTGGCGCTGCTGGACGTCGAGAAGTAGGCGGCCAGCACGCATTTGCCGGGCGCGTCGAATGCTTCGGACATGAGCGACGACACCGAGGAGTACGTGCCCGAGGAGGCGACCGAGGAGTTCCCGAGCGAGCACGAGCGCGAACTCGCCGAGCACGTCGAGGGGACGCTGACCGCGATGGAGGCGGCCGTCAGGGGGTCGAGTTATCCGACGAACGCGAGTTCGTTGAAGGCGGCGTACAGCACGGCGCGCAACGAGGTGCCCAACGAGACGGAGTCGCTGGCGGACGTCTTCGACCGCCTGGTGCCCGAGCACTACGACACGCCGGAGGACGCGCGGGAGGCGATTCTGGGCGAGTTGACGGGGCGTGCCGGCTTCGAGCACGGCGACCTCTCGGAGTACAACATGGAGCGCGAACTGGACGCGATGGACCTCATCGAGGACGAGTAGCGGGCGCGAACGGAGGTGTCGAGTGAATCGGTACCACACCCCGTTCCAGTTGAAACGGAGGGGTGTGGGGTGGGCGGCGTGTGGCGGTTTCGGCGTCGAGAAGGTAGTGTGGTGGACTCTGACTGCGTAGCTGTCAGGGATTTTCCAGTCGAAACGCCGCCCGCGGACGGCGGACGCGCGTCAGACGCTACGCGAACACCGCGTCCTCGACGGTCTCGCGGTCGTAGCGCGCGTCGCAGCCGGGGTCGCCGCACGTGTAGTCGTCGCCGCGGAGGTTCTGCATGCCGCCGTGGCCGCACGGCAGCGTGTCGCGCTCGCGGCGGACCTCGCGCGCGACCTCGTACGCGCCGGGGTCGGTGCGGTAGCGGTTCGCGCCGTCTCCGGGGCGGTCGACGCGCTCGATGACGCCGTGTTCGCGGAACCGCTTGAACACGCGCCGCACTTCCGCCGGGAGGTCGGCGTAGCGGTACTGTTCGGCGGGCGACGGTAGGCGCGCGGTGGCGTCCGGGTTCGCGCGCAGGACGCTGCGCGCGCCGTTGGCCACCGTGCTCGTGCGTGGGTCTACGGACATCGGTCACCGCCGCAGGTCGCCGTGGTCGTAGTGCTGGTCGCAACTCCGGCAGTAGTACCGGCCGTCGCGCTGCCGCCGCAGCCGCGTGTGGCCGCGGGGGCACTTGACGCGCCAGCCCGCGTCGGGCGTGTGGTCATCCATGCGTCACCTACCTGTGTCAGACGCGCGTCCGCCACAAGTACCGAATCCTGCCGCGGAGTGAAAGTGAAAGTAGTGGCAGCGCCGCGCGCCGGCGTCGCGACGACTGGAACGACCCAGTGATGCACTGAGTGCACAGTATCAGTGACTGCGCGGGGGCGGCAGCCAGTGACGCGACCGAGGTGGTTATCCACGCGCCCGGCGTCAGAGCAAGTATGTCGAGGTACACCACCCGGAGCGGACTGCCCGGGGCCGGACGCGAGACGGACGGCGGCGTAGCGGTCGTCGAGGAGGGCGACTGAATGGCAGGCTTCGGAACCGTCACTGCCGCGGGGCCGCTGGCCGCGCTCGCTGCCGACCTGTTCCCGCGCGGCGTCAGCCAGTACCTCGTGGGCGGCCTGCTCATCGGCCTGGGCACGGCGCTCATCTACTTCGGCACGGGCATCACCGCGGGCGCGAGCACGTTCCTCGAGTCCACGCTGTCGTACGTCTCCGACGTCGACCGGTTCAACCGGGAGAAGTATGTCTACTCGCGGGACTGGCGGGTCGTGTTCACCGTCGGCATCGTCGCGGGCGCCGCGGCGTACACGCTCGCGGCGGGGAACGCGGCGTGGACGACTGACGTGCAGTGGTGGCGGCTGTTCGGCGGCGGCGTACTCGTCGGCGTCGGCACGCGCGTCGGCAAGGGCTGTACGTCCGGACACGGCGTCTGCGGCGTCGGGTCGCTGTCGGACGCGTCGCTCGTGAACGTCGCGACGTTCGTCGCCGTCGCCGTCGGCACCGCGCAGCTCGTGCAGGCGCTGGGGGTGGCGCCGTAATGGCGCATGACGGCCCCGAGCGCAGCCCGCTCGTGCTGCTGGTCGTCCTGCTGGGCGGCGCCGTGTTCGGCGTCGGCCTCGCGGTCAGCGAGATGGCGAAACCGGAGGTCGTCCTGGACTTCCTCCAGTTCGACGACTTCGGCCTCCTGTTCGTGATGGGCGGCGCCGCAGTCGTCTCCGGACTGGCGTTCCTCGTCGGCACGCGCGTCCTCGACCGTGCGCCACTGACCGGCAGGGCGTACGGGCGCCGCCTGAAGGAGTTCGACCAGAACGTCCTCGTCGGCGGCGCCGTCTTCGGCGTCGGCTGGGGGGTTTCGGGTATCTGTCCGGGCGCCGCGTACGCCAGCCTCGGCATCGGGAACGTCGCGATTCTGTGGGGCGTCCTCGGGATGTTCGTCGGCGCGTACGCGCAGGGCTACTGGCGGAGCCGCGACTGACCGGATAATATTGCACTGACGCTACAAACCTTTATACGCGTCAGCGGCCTACTCCAGGCAAGAATGCCAGACTCGATGCGCGAGTACCTCGAGCGGGACATGGACTGCGAGGGCCTCCTGGAGTGCTTCCACGGCCTCCGCGAACTCGACCGCGACGTCTTCGAACTGCTGGTCGCCAGCAGCGACCCGCTCACCGTCGACGACGTCAGCGACCGCATCGACCGCGAGCGCTCGACCGCGTACCGCTCCGTGCAGCGACTCATCGACGTCGACCTCGTGGAGAAACGTCAGGTGAACTACGACCACGGCGGCTACTACCACGTCTACGACGCCGCCGACCCCGACGAAATCGCCGACGACATGCAGCGCATGCTCAACGACTGGTACGCGAAGATGGGGCAACTCATCGGCGAGTTCCGCGACGAGTACGCCGCCGACGGGGACGCCGAGAGCGCGGCCGACGACGGCAGCGACGCCGCCGCCCCGCCCGCCGACCAGTAACTCGTTCTCGACGCCGCGGGCGACGGCAGTCCGTGACCGCCGCTGGGAGGGCGGCCGTCAGTGCGCGTGCGCGTCGACGTCGTCCCCGCCGCTGCCCGCGCCGTACATGAGATAGAGTTCCGCGAGCAGGACGACCGTAAACGCCGCGTTCAGGTACGTCGTGTAGCCAGTCGGCGCGGTGCCGCCGGCTTCGCCCTGCGCGGGCACGAGGCCGATGCCGTGCCAGACGTAGTGGATGACGACGCCCGCGACGACGGCCGTCGCGGCGATGCTGACGAACAGCACGGCCGCCATCCGCAGGCCGTAGTACCGCCGGTAGGCGTCCGTGATGGTGGGGACGATGAGGTCGGCGAAGATGAACGACATCACGCCGCCGAACGCGATGCCGTTACTCCAGAGGATGACCGCGAACGGCACGTTCCCCACTGAGCACACGAACGTCACGACGCCGACGACGACGCCGAACACGGCGCTCGCGAGCACCCACGTGAACGTCCCCTCGGCGCCGACGCCGAACAGCGTCGTCCACCACGCACGCGGCACGAACGCGCCGATGAGCCCCGCAATCAGGAAGCCCGCGACGATGTCCGTCCACAGCATCTGCCACTCGCCGATGGCGTTCTTCGCGGCGAGGCGCCACCCGCGCGCCGTCGTCAGACTCGGATGCAGGGACGCCGTCTGCTGTTCCTCCCGGAAGGTGCGCTTGCAGGACTCCGAACAGAAGTACTCCGTGCCGCCGTCGACGTCCAGCGTCACGACGTCCTCGCTGGTCGGGTCGACGTCCATCCCACACACGGGGTCGCGGACGCCCTCCGTGGACTGCACGTGCTCGCGCGCCGCGTCGAACCACGCCTCGGGCACGACGTACCGGAAGACGCCCGCGAGCAACACGATGAGCAGGAGGCCGGCGACGTAGTCCGCGAGCACGAACTCCCACCCGAGCAGAATCCACATCACGAGGCCGAGTTCGATGACGAGGTTCGTGGACGCGAACTGGAACGCCGCGAGACTCGCAATCGGGGACGCCCCCTTCTTGAACAGGCTCTTCGTCGTCGCGACAGCGCCGAACGAACACGACGACGACGCCGCGCCGAACAGCGTCCCGAGGCCGAGTTTGCGGGGGCCAGACCCGCCGAGCACGCGACTCATGCGCTCCTCGCTGACGAACGTCTCGACGGCGCCCGCGATGGTGAACCCGAGCACGAGCGCCCACCACGTCTCCCAGAACATCTCGCTACCCAGCCGGAGGCCTTCCGCGAGCGTGTTCACGACGCTCATACGTGAGAATACGACCGCCGGATTTAGTGGGATTGCGGTTGGGAACGTTCGGCGTCACGCCCACCGGAGTTTGGAATCCGAAGCAGTCGCCGAAACCAGATTTTGGACGCCGTGCTGTTCACCGGGACGTCGCAGTAGAAGTAGTCCATCCTGGATTCGAACCAGGGTCGAAGCCCCCAGAAGGCTTCAGGATTGGCCGCTACCCCAATGGACTGAGCGCACTCGATACAAGGCGATTGTCGTTTATGAGTGTTGCGAACCTCGGTGACGCGACGGCCTCGACGGGGGAGAGCGGGCGGCTGCACCAGTCGCGTCCAGACCTCGAATGTGGATACTTCGACGGGTATTTGCCGCGCGAGAATGCACGTTCGCGTATGTACATCGGACGGTTCGTCGTGGTGGGGCCAGAGGTCGCAGCGTACCGAGTGTCGTCGCGGTCGTTCCCGAACCGTCGCGTCGTCGAGCGCGAGGACGCGTTGACGGTGGCGCCGACGCCGGACGCGCCGGAGACGGACAACCCCTACGTGTCGTACAACTGCTACCGGGAGGCCGCGGGGCACGCCGTGGTCGGGAACGGCAGTCACGTCGACCCGATTACGGAGAAACTCGGCCTGGGGTATCCGGCGCGGGACGCGCTCGCTGCGTCGCTGCTCGCGCTGGACTACGAGAAGGACGACTACGACACGCCGCGCATCGCGGGCGTGCTGACGCCCGACGGGAGCGCGTTCGTCGGGACGGTGCGGAAGGACGCGCTGCTCGTGGAGGAAGTCGAGGAGCCGACGCTCGTCGCGACCTACGAGAAGGACAGCCCCGAACCAATCGGCTTCGACGCCGATACCGCCGACGACGCCGCGAGCGAGGCGTACAGCGCGGCGTTCGAGCACGCGGTCTGCGCGGTCGGCGTGGTGCGTGACGGCGACGGCTACGCGACCGCAATCGAGAACGGCGACTGATGCTGACCACGAGTAGGCGGCGGCGACCGGACAACTAAGGGCGAGCGCGGACGACTGCCGTCTATGCAGGTCGGCGTCGTCTCTGACATCCACTCGAACCTGGTCGCGCTGGAAGCCG
>JBDGQF010000176.1:0-14016 GCA_042219255.1 Halobacterium sp.
TCGTCGCCGATGGTGCCGTCGATGAGGTCTTGGAGCCACGGCCACTCGACTTCGTCGAGGTTCCGGGTGTAGCGCTGGATTTTGGGGGCTTTCAGCGCGATGCCCTCCGCGAGCACGAGACACATGCCGCCGCGCGGCGAGTTGGTGTCGATGCGTTCGAGGTCGCGGAACCCGTCGACTTCCTCGTTGCCGGTCGCCTCCCCGTCCAGCATCACGGGACAATGCTCGGTGATGAACTTCGTCTCCTCGTCCTTCGGCGAGTACTGGAGGCCGGTCTCCGAGTCGTAGAGCGCGACCTCCTCGGCGTACCGCTCGATTTCGTCGTCGCGGGGCGCGAACTCGTCGATGTCCAGCAGCGAGCGCGCGTAGTCGGCGACCAGCACCGACAGCGCCTGCGCCGTCCCGCCCGCAGACCGGATGGGGCCGGCGTAGTAGACGGCGACGTACTCGGTGCCGTCGTCGTTGGCGTTCACTTCGACGCGGTCGATGCCCTCGATGGGCGCCGCGACCACGCCCTCGGTGAGGAGCGCGACCGCGGTCCGGACGGCGCCCTCGACCTTGCCGGCTTTCGTCTCGTAGTCGCCGACCGTCCCCTCGACGAAGTCCTCGACGAGTTCGAGCGCGGCCTCCTCGCGCGCCATCTCGCCCTCGAGTTCGCGGACGCGCTCGGCGACGCCGTCGATGCCGAGGATGTTCTCCACGCGGTCGGCCATGTCCACCGCGACGGGAATCTCGACGTCCGGCTTCGGGTCTTCGCCGCGGGTCTTCGCGCGCTCGGCGACGGCCATCGCGTCGTCGAGGCCGGCTTCCAGGGACTCGAAGTACGCCTCGTCTTCGGGCCGCATTACAGCCAGAGGTCGAGGTCGGTGGCGTCGTCGTGCTCGCGGACCAGTTCGGTGTCGAGTTCGCGGACGTACAGTTCGCCCGCGAACACGGTCGCGCGGTCGAGGTGGCCGGCGAGCGCCTGTCCGGACCGGCGTGATAACGTCACGTGCGTGTGCGCGAACGGTTCGCCGTCTAACTCTGCGAGGTTCCCGACGCAGCTGGCGACTTCCAGGGGTTCCTCGAAGCGGGCGGCCGTGTACTCGAAGTCGTCCTGGTCGTAGTACCAGAGTTCGGCGTCCTGGACGGCGCCCATTCCCACGAACCACGCGGCGTCGATGTCCTCGTCGGCGGCCAGCGACTCGATTTCCTCGCGCCAGTCGGCGCCGTGGTCGAGTCGCGCGACGAACTCTCGGCCGCCGGTGACTTCGCGGACGTTCATGGCAGCGTCAAAGGGGGCGGTGAGCAAAAGTCCTGCCGTCTCGGTAGTCGGTCGCCGGCAGAAAGGCGAAACGCGACTGGCCGCTCAGTCCTACCGCCAGGCGGACAGCGCCGTGGCGTCGGCTTCTGTGACCGACATCCAGGCCTCGTCGCGGGTGATGTCCGCGATGACGAGTCGGGACTCTGGGCCGTCGTCGTCCAGTGAGGCCATCACGTCGGTCCCGGAAGCGTTCGGAGTCGGCTGCGCGGCATCAGTCGACATGACGTGTGATACAACGTCACACCCACTACTTAAGCGCGTCGGATTGACAGGATAGACAGTGTGAAACGGCCGCCGGACGCGGACAGTTCTGATTGTACGATGAGGCGTTGGCGGAAATTTATTCCGTGCCGACCTACGGAAGCGGTAAGTTTATCACTATAGATTAGTAATCGAGGGTTGGATGACAGACACTGACAACCTTTCCCGTCGACGGTTCCTCCAGGGAACCGGCGCCGCTGCAACCGCAGCCGCCCTGGCTGGCTGTACCGGTGGCGACGGAGACAGCGACGGCACGACCGAAGCACCGACGACGACCGAGAGTACTGGTGGTGGGGGCGACACGCAGGAGACCACCGAACAACAGCAAATCGACACGAGCAAAATCGTCCGCTCGGCGTCCGCGTCCACGATGGACACGCTCGACCCCATCAAGGCGACGGACACCACGTCCGGGGGGATGATTCAGAACATCTTCGACGCCCTGACCAACTACCCCAACGGGCAGACGAACGTCAAGAACCTCCTCGCCAAGTCGATGGAGTCGAGCAACGGCGGGAAGACGCTGACGTTCAACCTGAAGCAGGGCGTCAAGTACAACAACGGCGAAGAAGTCACGGCGCAGGACTTCGTGTACTCCTTCGAGCGCCTAGCGGCCTCGAAGAACTCCCGCCGCTCCACGTTCCTCCTCGACACGCTCGGCGTCAAACACGAGACGACGACCACGACGAACTCCGACGGCGAGGAGACGGAAGTCTACAAGCCGGGCACCATCGACGTCCAGGCCGTCGACGACTACACGCTGGAAATCAACCTCTCGCAGGCGTTCTACGCGGCGACCAGCATGCTCGCGTACACGTCCTTCTCGGCCATCCCGGAAGGCCTCCTCGGCGACATCGAGGGCTACGACGGCCGGATGGACTACCAGGAGTTCGCGACGACGAACCCCGTCGGCGCGGGCCCGTACACGCTGGACACGTGGGAGCAGGCGACCGAACGCCGCCTCGCCGCCCGTGACGACTACCACGGCGGCGAAATCCGGAACGCCGGCACGTACACGCGCGTGTTCAACGAGACGAACCCCGCGTACACGTACGCGACGGTCAACGTCAACGCCGACTTCCCGTACATCCCGTCCGGCCAGTTCGACCCGAGCCTCCGCTCGTTCGAGGGGACGGACGACCGCGGCCGCCGCTACGGGACGTACGGCCCGATGGAGGAGAACGACCTGACGGCGGACTACTACGAAGCGCCGTCGCCGTCGGTGTTCTACCTCGCGTTCAACTGCAAGAACGTCGCGAAGCCGATTCGGCAGGCAGTCGCGTACGTGACCGACCAGGAAGTCGTCTCCAACCAGCTGCTGTCCAGCCCGGTCATTCCGGCGTACCACTTCACGCCGCCGGGACTGTTCCCGGGCGGCCCGGACAACTACAACCAGCAGGCCCAGGACTACAAGTACAAGGTCGAAGGCTCCGGAATTCCGGAAGCCAAGCAGGTCATGGAAGACGCGGGATACGGGTCGAACAACCGCTACAAGCTCACGTTCGACATGCCCAGCGCGACGGCGTCGTCGTGGGGGCAAGACCTGTACACGCTCCTCCGTGACAAGCTCACGCAGGCGTACATCGACCTGGAGCTCAACAGCGCCGACTGGAACACGTTCCTGAACAGCCTCCGCAACGGCAACGCCGAGATGTACTACCTCGGCTGGCTCGCGGACTACCCGGGCCTGGACAACTTCCTCCAGCTGGCGTACCCGCCGATGACGGACACGTCCTCGGACAAGTTCTTCGGGTACATCAACTGGACGGAGGAGAACGGCGACTACGCCGACGAAGCGAAGGCGGGCTGGCAGACGATTCAGAACAACTACGCGTCCGGTGAAGCCAACCGGGAGGCACGCGGAGAGGGCGGTCTGCAGATGGAGAAGGCCATCGAGCAGGACGCCGTCTACATCCCGCTGTTCCACAACATCGAGCAGGGCATGAGCTACCAGTGGGTGGACAAGCCGCGCTTCGGTGCGATGGGGCCGTCCCGGCAGAAGGAACTCCACACCGGCATCGGCGACCGCGGCGACCACGAACCGTAGCTGTTCGGTCGGCGAACAGAACCGTCCCGCATTTTTCGGACGCCGAACCGCCCCGGTGATTTGCGTACAGCATGCCCTCCAACCCCGACGAATTATTTCGACGCGGCGCGTTAGTCCGGTTAGCAGGGTCTCTGAAGCGCAAGACCTAAACACGAATAATAGCCACAGAAGAATGCAAACGAGTCACACAACTCGAGGCACGCACCCATGAGCCGGTGGACCTATTTCGCACAACGTCTAGTACTGTCAATCCCGGTGATACTGTTCGGGACGTCGTTGACGTTCCTGATAATTTTCGCCGGTCCCGTCGACCCGGCGAACGCCATCCTGGGACAGCAAGCAACCCCGCAACAGATTAGAGAGATCCACCGGAACCTGGGGATGAACCAGCCGCTGTGGGAGCAGTATTTCGAGTTCATCACAGACATGTTCATGTTCAACCTCGGGCAGTCGTGGGTCGTCCGCCCCGACGTCAAGGCGTTCGAGGTCATCGCCTCGTACGCGCCGCGCACGATTCTGATGGGGGCGTACGCGGTCATCCTGCCACTGTTCATCGGTATCCCGCTTGGGTTCTACGCGGGCCTGAACCCGAACACGCTCGGTGACTACACGGCCTCCTTCACGGGTATCGTGTGGCGCGCGATGCCGAACTTCTGGCTGGCCGTCCTGATGTTGATGGTCCTCTCGCGCTCCGAGGAGTTCCTGTTCGGGTTCGACTGGGAGAGCTTCCTCTACAGCACGCCCGTCGCGGGCGCGCCAGACATGTCGAACATCACCGACCCCGAGAACTTCATTCGGGCGTCGAAAATCATCCTGCCGGCGTCGCTCGTGCTCGGGTCGTCGTCGATGGGTAACGAGATGCGTATCGGCCGGACTGCGTTCCTCGAAGCGAAGAACTCCAACTACGTCGAGATGGCGCGCGCGAAGGGGCTGCCGGGCCGCACCATCGTCTGGAAGCACATCTTCCGGAACGCCCTCATCCCCCTGATTCCCGTCATCACGGCAGAGGCGGGCGTGCTGGTCGGCGGGTCGGTGCTCGTCGAGACCGTCTTCGGCATCAACGGCATCGGCTACCTGTTCTTCAACGCGATTAACAGCGGCGACCTCCCGCTGGCGGGCGCGTTGATGTACCTGTTCATCCTGTTGATTGTCTTCCTGAACATCCTCCAGGACTTCCTGTACACCGTGGTCGACCCACGCGTGGGATTCGAGAGTGAGTGACAATGGCGATTGAAGACACCAAAAGCGACAGTATCGTACAGCGAGTCAGACAGAATCCCGCGCCTGCAGCACGCTGGGGGGCCGTCATGGCCTTCCTGGTCGCCCTGGAGTTCGGCGCGCTGATGAGTACGGTGATGGCCGTCCCGTGGGAACTACTCACCGACCCGATTGTCGGCGTCCTCCCCGGAAGCGTCGGCGGCGCCGTCGCGAGCGTGTTCTCCGTGTTCGCGTCCGCCGGCGCCTGGCTGGCGGACTTGCCGACGCTGTTGACGCGCGACCTCATCCCGAACCAGGGCTACCACGTCCCCGGTGAAGGCTGGAAGAGCACCTTCATGGGGCTCTCGCCGGCGCACGCGTGGCTGCTCCGCGTCGCCGTCGTCTACGCGTACGCGTTCGTCACCGCGTACTGGGCGTGGCGCGGCTACCTCGTCTTCCGGCGGCACTACCGGTACGCCGACTGGACGCCCGCCGACGACATCATCGACCGGTTCCGCGGCCACTCGTGGGGCCAGTTCGGCCTCGTGCTCGTTGCGGCGTTCGTCATCATGGCGGTGTTCGCACCGACCGTCGGGACGACCGGACAGGAAGAAGGGATTCTCCGGCCGTACGGTCACGAAGTGCAGTACTACGACGAGGACACCGGCCAGGTGATGACAGCGACGCACGGCCAGGCGAACCTGATGTCGAAGTCCACAGGCAAACAGCAGAACTTCGGGCTGTGGTCGTACGACAACTACGACCGGTTCCACCCGATGGGGACACTGACGTCGGGGAAGGACTTGTGGACGTTCATGGCGTTCGGGGCACGGATATCGCTGTTCATCGGCGTATTCGCGTCCGCGCTCGCCGGCGGCATCGCGCTGTCGCTGGCGCTGTTGACGTCGTACTACAAGGGACTGGTCGACCTGTCGGCAGTCGTCACGAGCGACGCGTTCTCGGCGATGCCGCGGTTGCTCATCCTCATCATGCTGGTGTCAGTCCTCCGCAACCACTGGATATCGAACATCTTCAGCGGCGCGCTCCTGCTCGCGCTCCTGTTCGGCTTGTGGGGATGGATGGGGCTGTGGCGCGCCGTCCGCGGCCCCTCGTTCCAGATTGTGGAGAACGAGTGGGTGACTGCGTCGAAGGGGTTCGGTGAGCGGCCGTGGAACATCGTCCGCAAGCACGTCGCACCCTACGTCATCGGCTACCTGCTCATCTACCTCTCGATGAGCCTCGGCGGGTACATCATCGGCGCCGCGGGGCTGTCCTACCTCGGCCTCGGCGTGACCGCGCCGACGCCGGAGCTCGGGCGCGCGATTTCGCGCGGCCAGAGCCTCGTGCAGACCCGGTCGTGGCACATCTCCATCATGCCGGGACTGGCCATCACCGCGCTCGTGCTCGGGTTCAACGCGTTCGGGGACGGCATCCGTGACGCCATCGACCCGAAGAGCGAGGGCGAGGACGCGTCCGGTGAGGCCGCCGCCGCAGGGGGTGGTGCCTGATGAGCCAGCAGGAGTTCGCTGGCGACCAGCGCGCCGGCCAGGAGCCGCTGCTCCGGGTCGAGAACCTCCAGACGGCGTTCTTCACGGACAAGGAGACGATTCGCGCCGTCGACGGCATCGACCTCGAAATCAGCCGCGGGGAGTCCGTCGGCATCGTCGGCGAGTCCGGCTCCGGGAAGTCCGTGACCGCGCGCTCCATCATGGGCCTCATCGAGTCGCCCGGCCGCATCGTCGGCGGCTCTATCAAGTACAAGGGCCAGGAGCTCGTGGACAACACGGAGAAGGAGTGGCAGAACGTCCGCGGCGGCGAAATCGCGATGGTGTTCCAGGACCCGTTGTCGTCGCTGAACCCGGTGTACACGGTCGGCAACCAGATTAAGGAGTCGCTGCGACTGCACCAGGGGCTGCGCGGCCGCGAGGCGACCGAGGAAGCCATCCAGTTGCTGGAGGACGTCGGCATCCCGGACGCGCCGCGACGCCTCAAGGAGTACCCCCACCAGTTCTCCGGTGGGATGCGCCAGCGCGCGGTCATCGCGGTGGCGCTGGCCTGCGACCCGGACTTGCTCATCTGCGACGAGCCGACGACGGCCCTGGACGTGACGATTCAGGCCCAGATTCTGGACTTGCTGCACGACCTGAAGGACGAACACGACATCGGCATCATGTTCATCACCCACGACATGGGTGTCATCGCGGAAATCAGCGACCGCGTGAACGTGATGTACGCGGGCGAGATGGTCGAGTCCGCGCCCGTCGAGGAGCTGTTCGCGGACCCGAAACACCCCTACACGCAGGGGCTGCTGGAGAGCATTCCGAGTCGGAACGAGCGCGGGGAGAGCCTGCGCACCATCGAGGGCGAGGTGCCGACGCCGAACGAGCCGGCGACGTACTGCCGGTTCGCGCCGCGGTGCCCGAAGGCGTTCGACGACTGCGAGCAAGTCCACCCGGTGCAGGTCGACGTGAGCGAGCGCGTCGACGACCACCAGGCGGCGTGCCTGCTGTACCCGGAGGACGTCTCGCAGAACGAGGCCGTGGAGATACACCAGTCCCGTGAGGACACGACTGAGACGGAGGTGACCGAATGACGTCGCTCTATCAGGAACAGCGAGAAACGGCGATGGGCGCGCAGACAGGCGAGAAGCTCGTCGAGGTAGACGGACTGAAGACGTACTACGGCGGCGGCGGGTTCCTGGCGGGACAGCCGGTGCGCGCCGTCGACGGCGTGACGTTCGACATCCACCGCGGCGAGACGCTCGGCCTCGTCGGCGAGTCCGGCTGTGGGAAGTCGACGCTCGGCCGGACGCTGATGCAACTGGAGACGGCGACGGCGGGCGAGGTGCGCTACGACGGCACGGACATCACGGAGCTGTCCGGGAAACAGCTCAAGCAGTGGCGGAAGAACGTCCAGATGGTGTTCCAGGACCCGGACGGCAGTCTCAACGACCGGATGACGGTCGGCGAGATTATCATGGAGCCGTTGAACGTCCACGACTGGAAGACGCCCGAGGAGCGCCGCCAGCGCGTGCGCGAACTCCTCGAGCGCGTCGGCCTCAGCGAGGAGCACTACTACCGGTACCCGTTCCAGTTCTCGGGCGGGCAGCGCCAGCGCGTCGGCATCGCGCGCGCGCTCGCGCTCGAACCGGACTTCCTCGTGCTGGACGAACCGGTGTCAGCGCTGGACGTGTCCGTGCAGGCGAAGATTCTGAACCTCCTGGACGACCTCCAGGAGGAGTTCGGGTTGACGTACCTCATCATCGCCCACGACCTCTCCGTCGTGGAGCACATCTGCGACCGGGTCGCCGTGATGTACCTCGGGAACATCATGGAAATCGGGCCGGTCGACGACATCTTCGACGACCCGGCGAACCCGTACACGAACTCGCTGTTGTCCGCGATTCCGGAACCGGACCCGACCGTCGAGAAGAAGCGCATGACGCTGCGCGGCACGCCGCCGAACCCGCGGAACCCGCCGAGTGGCTGCGTGTTCAGCACGCGGTGTCCGTTGAAGATCCGGCCCGACCGGTACGAAGACCTGGACGACGACGTCTGGGAGGGCGTCGAGATATTCCGCGAGGTGTTGCGCGACCGCGGCGACGTCTCGAAGGGCGTCCGCGAGCGGTTGCGCGAGCTACTGGGCATGGAGACCGAGGGGATGGACGCCGAGGAGGTCGTCGACGACGCGTTCGGCGAACTGGACGTGCCGAGTGACGTCCAGCAGTACATCGACGAGGCCGTCGAGCACGTGCGCCGCGACGACCTGCAGTCGGCGCGGGAACTGCTCCGCGACGAGTTCGGGAGCGTGTGTGAGAGCGAGGAGCCGTCCCTGACGCAGGTCGGCAACAGCGGCCGCGTGAGCCGGTGTCACCGCCACAGTGACGAGTTCATGGGGACGCAGGCGTACATCTCCGAGCACGGCTACGAGTGATGTCGAGGCCCCCAGAGACGGGCGAGTCCGGCGTGGTGGCCGCCGAACCCGACCGCGTCGGCCAACTGTTCGACCTCGTGTCGTACGTGGTCGCCGTGGTCGGCGTGTTCACGGTGGTGTCCGTCGCCGGCGCGCTCGCGCTCGGGGAGCCGCTCGCGCCGTCAGTGAAGTACGGCTTTTTCGTGCTGGGCTGGCTGACGTTCGGGTACGCGACGCTGTTGTTGTTGCCGTCGAAGCCGTGGAACGACGAGAACAACGCCGAGGAGATGTTCGCGGACCCTGGTACCGAGGACGGCGACTCGGAGTTCCAGGTGTTCGTCCAGGAGTTGCCGCCCGCGCGGTTCCGGCAACTGGAGCCGGAGCGCCGCTTGCCGACGGGCGCGCGGTTGTTCGTCGCGGCGCTGGTCGTGCTCGGCGCGTCCATCGTGCTGGAGACGGTGTTCGGCGTCGGCCCGTAGCGGGCGGGACAGACGCGCGTTTCCGGCGCGTTGGGCGGTGAGGCGTCGCGTCCGCGGCCGCCGCACAGAAGATTCTTGAGTGTGAAACGGTAACGCGCAGATATGGTAGAAGCCCCGCTGGACGACGAGGACGACCCGGACGCAGCGGTCGACGAGAGTTTCGTGGAGCACCACGAGCGAATGGAGGACATCAAGCGCACGCAGGGCGAGTTGAAGCAGGCCTGGCAGGACACGCTCGAGGACATGGAGGCGCTGGCCGAGGAGCGCCGCGCGGACGGGTTCGACGTCACCGCCATCGCGGCCGTGGACGCGGGGCCCATCGGCCGCGACACGACGGCCGACGAGGGCGAGTTCGGGATGGAGTTCGTGATTCCGGACAACCGCGTCGACGACTTCGTGGACGCGTTCGAGGCGGGCGACTACCCCGAGTACGACGTGTTCCGCGCGGAGCAGGCCTCGGACGCGTTCATCGTCGAGGAGTTGCGCGACCCGGACGCCGGCCGCGTCATCCTGCTGGCGGGCGCGTACGCCCTGCGGGACGTGACGACGTGCGCGTACGCCGCCCGGAAGGAGGACGAGATGTACACGTTCGTGCGGACGCTGGACGGGACGCGGTACGGCGCGTTCCGCCACGAGGGCTACCGGAAGTTCTTCCCGCGGGCGGACGAACTCCCCGAAGACCCCGTGGAAGTCGCGCAGTTCTGAGTCCCGGCCCGGGCCGGGTCGCGCTCGCCGACGAGGGCGCTCGCGGCCTCGCAGGCTGTTGAGCGGGCGTGTGGGAGCGTAACGCGGTGTCGTAGGCTACAAATGCGTGGGGAGAGTACTGCGGTCACATGAACGTCGCTGACGCGATGACGCCCCGCGCAGACGTGGTGTCGGTGGAACTGCCGGGGACGCGGGACGACATCCTCGAGTACATCCAGGAGCGGGCGTTCTCGTCTGTGCCCGTGGTGAAGCCGTCCGATGACGGCGAGCAGTACCGCGGCCTCATCTCTCGGGACGACCTCATCGAGCACCCCGAGGAAGACCAGTTGGCGATGCTGATGCGGGACGTCCCGACGACGACGCGTGACGCGTCCATCCGTGACGTCACCGAACTGATGCTCCGCGAGGGGACGCGCCGCGTGCCCGTCGTGGAGGACGGCCGCCTGGAGGGCATCATCACCGTGACCGACGTGGTGCGCGCCATCGCTGACGGCGAGGAGGACGGCGACAAGGAGGTCGGCGGCCTGGCGCGCGACGACGTGAACACGACGTACGTGGAGACGCCGCTGACGGTCGCGGAGCGCGAGATTTCGTACGCGAACGTGCCGTACGCGGTCGTGCTCGGCGACGACGCCGAGATGACGGGCGTCCTCACCGAGGTGGACGTCATCGAGGTCGCACGGGTCGTCGAGGGCGAGGACGACACCGGCGACTCCATCGCGGACGAGGACGACGACTGGAAGTGGGAGTCAATCAAGGCGGTGGGGTCGCGGTACTTCCCGACGCGGAACGTCGAGATTCCGGCCGCGCCCGTCCGCGAGTTCATGACGGGCGACGTCGTGACGGTGACGAAGCGCCGGACCGCGCGAGAGGTCGCACAGACGATGCTGACGCACGACATCGAGCAGGTGCCGCTGGTGTCCGGCGACAGCCTCGTCGGCATCGTGCGGGACGTCGACCTCATCTCGGGGTTGACCGATGAGTGAGGAGTTGAGCGAACTCGCGCGCCGCCGCGGGTTCTTCTTCCAGGCGAACGAGGCGTACGGCGGCGTCTCCGGGTTCTACACGTACGGCCCGGAGGGCGCGGCATTGAAGCGCAACGTCGAGGACACGTGGCGCGACCGGTTCGTGACGCGCGAGGGCAACATGGAAATCGACGCGCCGACGGTGACGCCCGAACCCGTGTTCGTGGCGTCCGGCCACCTCGACGGCTTCGACGACATGCTCGTGGAGTGCGCCGAGTGCGGCGAGAGCCACCGCGCCGACCACGTCGTCGAGGACGAGACGGACATCGAGGACGCCGAGACCTACCCGACGGACAAAGTCGAGGACATCATCGCGGAACACGACCTCGCGTGCCCGTCGTGTGGCGAACCGCTGGCGGGCCAGCCGGTCGAGGAGTTCAACCTGATGTTCGACACGACCATCGGCCCGGGGTCGGGTCAGCCGGGCTACCTGCGGCCGGAGACCGCCCAGGGGATGTTCACGGAGTTCCCGCGCCTGAAGGAGTACGCGCGCGAGCAGTTGCCGTTCGGCGTCGCGCAAATCGGCGCGGGCTACCGGAACGAAATCAGCCCGCGGAACGCGCTCGTGCGGGCGCGCGAATTCACGATGGCGGAACTGGAGTACTTCGTCGACCCGGAGGGCGACGGCCCCGACCTCGACCGGGTCGCGGACGTCGAACTGCCGCTGTACCCGGCGGGCGCACAGGAAGCCGACGGCGAGGAGTACGTCCACTTGACGCCCCACGAAGCGCTCGAAGAGGGCGTCCTCAAGGGCGAGTGGGTGGCGTACTTCCTCGCGCGGTCGAAGGAGTGGTTCGAGCGCGTCGGCGTGGACATGGAGCGGTTCCGGTTCCGCCAGCACCTCCCCGGCGAACTCGCGCACTACGCCGCGGACTGCTGGGACGCCGAGGGCGAAATCGACGGCGACTGGGTGGAACTGGAGGGCGTCGCGTCCCGCACGGACTACGACCTCTCGAAGCACAGCGAGCACGCCGACGACAACTTCACCGTCTTCAAGCAGTACGACGAACCGAAGACCGTCGAGCGCGCGACCGTCGACCCCGACATGTCCTACCTCGGGCCGGAGTTCGGCGGCGACGCCGGCGACGTCGCCGACGCCCTGCAGGCGCTCGCCGAACGCGACCGCGCGGCGTTCGACGGCGACGAAGTCACCGTGGAAGTCGACGGCGACGAGTACACCGTGCCGACGGAGAAGACGGGGTTCGCGGTCGAGGAGCAGACGGAGTCCGGCCGCCACGTCATCCCGCACGTCGTCGAACCGGCGTTCGGCGTCGGGCGCGCCGTCTACGCGCTGCTCGCGCACAACTACGTCGAGGACGAAGTCGAGGGCGAGACGCGCAGCGTCCTCCAGCTCCCGCCCGAGGTCGCGCCGACCACGGTCGGCGTGTTCCCGCTGATGGACAAGGACGGCCTCGGCGAACGGGCGCGGGACGTCGCCGCCGACCTCCGCGAGGCCGGCCTGGCCGTCACGTACGACGACTCCGGGAACATCGGCCGCCGGTACCGCCGGCAGGACGAGGTCGGGACGCCGTACTGCGTCACCGTCGACTACGAGACCCTCGAGGACGGCACCGTGACGCTGCGCGACCGCGACACCACCGACCAGGTGCGCGTCGACGTCGACGACCTCACTGACGTGCTCCCGGCGCTCCGGGACGGCGAGCGCTCGTTCGCAGACCTGTGAGCGAACTCAGCCGCCGGTTCGTCCACTCGACGGGCGCGGTCCCGCCGCTGGCGTACCTCGCCGGCGTCGTGCCGTGGTGGGTCGTCCAGTGGCTGCTGGTCGGCTGTTCGGTGCTCGTCGTCGTCCTCGAAGTCCTGCGGCTCTCTGGTTACGTCTCCTGGTGGATTTACGACCGCCTCACTCGCGAGTACGAACAGGACAACCCCGCCGGCTACGCGCTGTACGTCCTCTCGTACACGGCGACCCTCTGGCTGTTCGACCCCGCGATTGCCGTGCCCGCCGTCCTGATGCTCGCCATCGCCGACCCAATCAGCGGCTACCTCTCCGAGGGCGGCCTCGGCCGGAAACGCACGCGAGTGCTCGCCGCGACGTTCGGCGTCTGCCTCGCCATCGCCACACTCGTCGACTACGGCACGTTTCTCGACGTCCCACTGGCCGCCGCCGTCGCCGGCGCCCTCACCGCCACCATCGCCGACGGCGCCACCCCAATCGTCCGCGGGTACGTCATCGACGACAACGCCACCATCCCTCTCGGCGCCGCGACTGCGATGTGGCTCGTCGTGACGTTCCTGTAGAGCCAACGTTTCCACCGCTGCTGACACTGAGTCTGACGACACCTCGAAAGCCCCGAGGCTGTAGCCTCGCTCCTTTCAGTCCGCCCGTAGCCGGTCGGCCAGCCGGTAATTGGGTGGACTGAAAGGGGCAGGGTTCTGGACGACGGCAGGCGACGCAAGCACTGCAGGGAGCGGAGCGACCGAAGCGCATGGTTCGAAAGAGCGCGGTGCGCTCTTTCGTCATCCCGGAAATCTCCGATTTCCGGCGACAGCGAGCCTCCCGAGTCCAGAACCCTGGGGCTTTCGAGCGGACGTCGACAGCGACAGTGCCTGTTTTGCGCGCCACTTTCACCGTGGTACGCGAACCCTTAACCGCGTTAGCGACGTACCGGGCAGCGAATGCCGGAGTCCGCGCACGTCGACCATCCGATGTTGACGCCGGGCGTCATCGAGGCGCGCCAGTACCAGCTGCAGCTGGCGGCGGCGGCGCGCCGCGAGCACACGCTCGTGTGTCTGCCGACGGGGCTTGGGAAGACGACGGTGAGTCTGCTGGTGACGGCGTACCGCCTGGAGGACGACCTGGCGGGGAAGTCGCTGTTGCTCGCGCCGACGAAGCCGCTGGTGGAGCAGCACGCGGCGTTCTACCGGGAGGCGTTGACGGTGCCGGACGACGAAATCGTCGTGTTCACGGGTGAGACGCGGCCGGACGACCGCGCTGAGATGTGGAACGACGCGCGCGTGGTGGTGGCGACGCCGCAGGTCGTGGAGAACGACCTCGTGGGCGGCCGCCTCGACCTGCGGGACGTGGTGCACTGTACGTTCGACGAGTGCCACCGCGCGACGGGCGAT
>JBDGQF010000379.1:0-13849 GCA_042219255.1 Halobacterium sp.
GCTCGACGTTGAACGGCGTCGACACCATGCCGACGACGATGGCGCCCTGCTCTTTGGCGATCTTCGAGACGACGGGGGCAGCGCCGGTCCCGGTGCCACCGCCCATACCGGCAGTGACGAAGACGAGATCGGCGTCGTTGAGCACCTCCTTGATCGTCCCCTGGGCCATCTCGGTGGCGCGCTCGCCCATCGAGGGGTCGCCGCCGGCACCGAGGCCGTTGGTCAGGGACTTCCCGACCAGAATCTTCGTGTCGGCCTCAATCATCTTGAGATGCTGTTTGTCCGTGTTGATGGCGACCGTGTCGGCGCCTTCGACGCCGATGTTGTACAGGCGGTTGACGGTGTTGTTGCCGGCGCCGCCGGCGCCGACGATGACGATGCGTGGGTCGCCGAACTCGTCGCCGTCGGCGTCGGCGTCCATCTCGCGTTGTTCGGCTTCGGCGTTGTCGAGGGCGTCCTGAACGATGTCCTGCATCGTCTACACCTTCGCCCAGCTGTTCGGACTAGCCTGGTCAGTCTGCTCGTCAATCATCTCGCGAACGGCGGACCGAATCGCTTCGCTGCGGTTCGGGAACTTCCCGCGTTCGACCATCTGTTCGACCTCGTCGATCTGCTGTTTCGGAATGCGGAGTGTCACACGCTCCATTGTTATTGAATCCCCGTTGTAGTAAGACGGCCCACGTTCCCCGCGGTCGTGTCTTACAGAGTCGCTCGAACGGCGGGAACCTCCCGCAGTCGGGCGTTTCTCTGTAAGACAACCGTCTTACGTACAACTACCCAGAGCGTCACACCCTATATAATTAACGGCGGTCGTAAACGGGCGTCTTACCTGTCGAGTGCGTCGGCGGACGCGGTCCGCCGGCCGCAGTGCGGACAGAACGACCAGTCCGCCCGCACCTCGTCGCCGCACTCGCAGAACACGCGCCGCGTCGCCTTCTCGCCGCAGTTCGGACAGTACACGTGGTCGTCAGACAGCGACTCCCCGCACTGCCCGCAGGACGCCCCAGCGTCCGCGTTTGCACGCCGGTCGCCGTTCCCGCGACCGGCCGCGCGGCCGTTGCCGGCGCCAGCCCCACGGTCGTCTACGTGTTTACGCTCCTCGCGCGCCGCGCGGCCGCGGTCGGCAGCCCGGTCGTCAATCCGACGGAACCCCTCGCCGGGTTCGACGGTGACGCGGACGTTTACGTCGCGTTCGGGCGGCCGCCGGGACGCGATTCGCCGCTCGACGAGTTCGTTCACGCGTTCGGCGACGGCGTCGTCGAGGCTGTCCGTCGCTGTGTCGGACGCCTCGGCGTCCTGTAGGTACGAGCGGAGCGCGTCACGCATGACCTCGCTCTTGGACGCGTCGAGGTCTTCGACGGCGTCCACGAGGTCGTCGTCCGCCCGGAACGTTATCTTCGACATGCTGTTCGTACACCAATTACGAGTCCCGGGGTTATCAAGCCATCCCACGTGTCTGACGCCCGTCACTCGCTCTCGAATGGTAACCCTTAAATCCGGACGACGGCCTACGGAGTAATGCATCCGCCCTTAGCTCAGACTGGTAGAGCAGTCGACTGTAGATCGACTTGTCCCCCGTTCAAATCGGGGAGGGCGGATTTCTCTCTGATTCTCCTTGAGCAGCGTTGCGGCCGCGGTTCACTCGTCGAACGAGAGGACGGGCGTGTAGCTGACGGCGTGACCATCAGGCACGGGTAGGGAGCCGAGTACCGTCCAGTCGCCGCGAGTGCGTCGCATGACGGTGCCGCAGTGGGTGGCGGCGACGAGGTCGCCGTCGAGGGACTCGATGCCGGTGACGGTCTCGTCGGGGCGTGGGTGGTGGACGGGCTCGATGGTGTCGTCGCGGACGGCGAACAGTTCCGGGTCGGAGTCCGGTTCGAGCCACGTGGACGTGTGCGCGAGCGCGCCGCCGGCGTAGACGTCGCCGTCGACGCGCGCGACCGACCGGAAGTACCGCTGGTCGTAGCCGTGGTCGAGGCGCGTCCAGGACTGGCCGGCGTCCGTCGTCCGGAACAGGCCGAACCCCGTGGCGGCGACGTACTCGTCCGGGTCGAGGACGGCGAGTTCGTGGACGTCGTCGTGGACGCCGTCACTCCGTTCCGCTGGTGACGCGTCGCCGTCCTCGTCGGTCGCGGAGGCGCCGCGGCGCTCCGTCCACGTGTCACCGCCGTCGTCGCTGACGTGGACGCCGCCGACTTCGACGCCGACGACGACGCGGTCTGGTGCGTCGGCGGGCGCGTGGACGTCCCGGACTTGCGCGAGGTTCTCGTGGCGCGGCAGCCGCCAGTCCTCGCGCGAGGGGACGTCCTGGAGGCCGTCGAGTTCCCGCCACGAGAGTTCGCCGAGACCGTCGTTCCCGTCGGCGGCGTAGAGGTGAGCGGGCCGCGTGCCCGCGTAAACAGTACCTTCGGCGTCCACGCCGACCGAGTAGACCTTCTCGCGGGGGACGTCGAGCGCCGTCCAGTCGTCGCCGTCGTGAGAGTGGTAGAGGCCGGTGTCTGTCGCGGCGAACACGCCGTCGAGCGCGTCGAACTGTCGAACCCGCATCACGGAGCCGGCGTCGAGCACGAGGCGGGTGGTCGCGTCGCCGTCGTCCGGCGTCAGTTCGTACAGGCCGTCGTCAGTGCCAGCGAGGAGCATACGCGATTGCTCGACATGGAGCGGAATGAAGGTTTGCTGAACCCCAGTTTTGTAGGCGTGGTGTCAGGAATGGTGGGTCGCCGTCGCGCGCCCGGGGCCGGTCAGTCCGCGTCCAGGCCCGTGATTTCGAAGCGCGCGCCGCCGGCGTCGCTGTCCGTGACGGTGACGTCGCCGCGGTGGGCGTTCACGATTTCCTTGACGATTGCGAGGCCGAACCCGGTGCCGTCCTCGGCGGTGGTGTACCCCGGTTCGAACACGCCGTCGCGTTCGTCCTCGGGGATGCCGGGGCCGTCGTCCTCGACGTAGAAGCCGTCCTCGATGGGGTCGACGCGGACGGTGGCGTCGCTGCCGGCGTGCTCCACCGTGTTCGCGAAGAGGTTCTCGAGGAGGTGACGGAAGCGCTCCGGGTCGACGTCGAGGGTGGTGTCGCCCGCGACGTCGAGAGTGGCGCCGCCGGTCTCGACGACCTGCCAGGACTCCTCGGCGGCGTCCGACAGGGACACCGGTTCCGTGTCGCCGACCGCCTGGCCTTCGCGTGCGAGCGCGAGCGTGTGCTGGATAATCTGGTTCATGCGGTCGAGAGCGTCCGCGGCGACGTCGAGGTGGTCGCTGTCGTGTGCTTCGCGCGCGAGTTCGACGCGCCCCTCGGCGACGTTCAGGGGACTGCGGAGGTCGTGGCTGACGACGCTCGCGAACTCGTCGAGGCGCTCGTTCTGGCGTTCGAGTTCGGCGGCGTACTCGCGCAGTTCCTCCTCGTGTTCGAGACGGGACAGCGTCTCGCGGGCGTGCTTCACGAGCAGTTCCGTGAGGTCGAGGTCGGTCTCGTCGAACACGCCGCGGTCTTCGGCGACAGCCTGGAACACGCCGTACTCGTCTATCGGCACCGTAATCGCGGACTGGTACGTGGGTTCGGCGGGCGCGACGTCGACGGTCGCCAGGTCGTCGACGACGATGGACTCGTTGCGCCGGTACGCCCGCGCGGCGAGACTGTCGTCGGCGTCGACCGGCGTGGACTCGTGGTACTCGTCTTCGGGGGTGCCGTCGGGAATCGCCACCGGAACGAGGTTGCCGTCCCGGACGGCGTCGACGATGCCGCGGTCGTAGTGCAGAATCTCCTCGGCGGCGGCGAGCACGTGCTCGTAGACGTCCTCGGGCGTGCTGCTGGCCTCGATGTCGGTGGCGACGTCGTGGAGCGCTTCGACTTTCTCCTTCTGGTCTTGGAGGCGCTGCTCGCGGCGCTTGCGTTCGGTGACGTCCGTGTAGACGACGTACCCGCGCGCCGACCCGCCGCCGGGGTGAATCGGCGCCGTCCGCAGGCGGAACGCGCGCTCGCCGTCGCTCGTCTCGCGCGTGACTTCGATGTCCAACTGGTCGCCGCTGGCCGCCCAGTCGCTGGCCTCCGGGACGCCGCCGTCCCGTCCACCGGCCCCGTCGGCGCCGTCCGGGACGAGCACGTCGTCGATGCGGGAGCCGACGATGTCGCGCTCGTCGTACCCGAACGTCTCCTCGAAGGCGGGGTTGACGGCGGCGACGAGCGGGGCGCCGTCCTCGAACTCGACGTACGCGATGGCGTCCGCGCGGTTCTCGAACAGCGCGTTCCGGCGGTCGCGCTCCTCGCGCACGCGGCGCTCGTGGGCCTTGCGCTCGCTGACGTCCCGCGCCATCGCGATGACCTGGACGTCGCCGTTGATGACCGCGCGCTTCAGGGTGACTTCGCCCCAGAACTCCTCGCCGTCCTTCGCCTCGAACAGCCACTCGAACGTCTGCGGGCCGTCCTCGATTGCGGCGCGGACGAGTTCCTCGGCTTCGGCCTGCGAGAACTCGGGGCGGTCGGCGCTGAAGTCGCCGACCTCCATCTCGGCGAGTTCGCCACGGTTGTACCCGAGCATCTCGGCGGCGCGCGAGTTCACGTCGTTGACGCGGCCGGTCTCGGGGTCGTGCAGGAAGATGCCGTCCGCGGCCTTCTCGAAAATCTCCCGGTAGCTGGTGCGGGACTCGCGCTGCTGGACGGCGTTCACGACGCGGTTCGCGAGAATCGCGTACTGGTCGGTGCCGGTCTCCTTCTGGAGGTAGTCGGTGGCGCCCGCGGAGATGGCTTCGCTCGCGACTTCCTCGCTGCCTTTCCCCGTGAACAGCACGAACGGCAGGTCAGGGTGGTCGTCGCGGATGGCTTCGAGCAGTTCGACGCCGTCCATCCCGGGGAGGTCGTAGTCGGAGACGACGCAGTCGAAGCAGTCGTCGTCGAGGGCGTCCAGCGCCGCTGTGGGGTCGTGGACTGTCGTGACGCCGAGTCTCTCGTCCGCCCGTTCGAGGAACTCCGCGGCGAGAGCGGCGAAATCCGGGTCGTCTTCGACGTGCAGCACGCGGATGCGCGAGGACATCAGGTTCGTTGGCACGTCGCCTGACGGACGCATAGGGCTTCCGGTCGTTCTGGTGGCCGCTCGCGCCGAACGCGGGCGTGAGCCTCCCCGAAGTCCTCGATGTTTCCGCTTGCGACCTCCGAAAATATTTTCCCGGACACAGCGAATACACGACACGTGACACTCCTGGTCGCGGACGACAACCGCCGGTCACTCCGGGACGTCCTGCCGTCGGACGCCGTGACCGTCGACGCCGAAGCGGTCGCGGACGCCGTCGCCAGCGACGACCCGGACGTCGTGGTCGTGGACGCGGGCGCGGTCGCGGACGCGGCCGGCATCGTCGACGCCGTTCGCGAGAACGCCCGCGGCACCGCCGTCGTCGCCGTCGGGACGACGGGGACGGATGCGGACGTGACGTGCGCGGCGACCGACGAGTCCTCCGTGCAGGCGGCCGTCGAGCGCGCCCGCCAGGTCGCCGAGTACCGGCGGTCGGTCGCCGACCTCTACGAGGCGTGCCGCGACCGCGCTGTCGGCCGGCCGGACGCCGACCTCCGCGACCGGCGGCGCGACGCCGACGAGAAGTTCGAGCGCCTCCCGACCGACCGGGAGACGTTCTCCGCGGCGCTCCGCACGGACGCCGACGAGCGCCCTGAAAAAGAGAGGGCGGACGGACGACCGAATTGGGACGGAGACCGGAGCAGGGACAGCGACGGACGCGGAGAGCGGGATGGTTGAGGCGTTCGCGGTCGCCAGCGGGAAGGGCGGCACGGGGAAGACGACGAGCACGCTCGGGCTCGGGATGGCGCTCGCCGAGGACTACGACGTCACCGTCGTGGACGCGGACACGGGGATGGCGAACCTCCTGTTCCACGCGGGCCTCGCGGACGCCGACGTGACCCTGCACGACCTCCTCCTGGCGGACGCGGACGCCGAGGTCTCGGACGCCGTCTACGAGCGCTACGGGATGCGCGTCGTGCCGTGCGGCACCGACCTCGGCGGGTTCCGCGCGGCAGACCCGTCCCGACTCCGGGACGTGGTCGCCGAACTCGCCGCTGACACGGACGTCCTCCTCTTGGACTCGCCGGCGACGCTCGGGTCGCGCAGCGCCGTCCTCCCCATCGTGCTCGCCGACCGCGCCGTGCTGGTCGTCCAGCCGACGATTCCCGCGCTGTCGGACGCGCTGAAAGTCCAGGAGTACGCGACGTCCTACGACACCGGCGTCGCGGGCGTCCTCTACAACAAAGTCCAGGAGCCGAGCGCCGTCGAGCGCGTCGCCGAGCAGTCCGAGCAGTACTTCGACGGCGGGACGCTCGCGACGGTGCCGGACGACGACGCAGTCAGGGCGGCGCGGCGCGCCGGCGAACCGCTGCTCGCGCACGCGCCGGAGAGCGACGCGGCGGCGGCGTACCGGCGGGCCGCGGACGCAATCGACGTGCGGGACGCGGACGCGGACGCCGTCGCAGACCGGTTCCGGAGCGCGGTGTTGCCCGAGCAGCCATGACCGACCTGACGTTCGCGCGCGTCGTCGACGACGCCGCCGCGGCGCTCGACCTCCTCCTCGACCGCGGCCTCACGGGCTACGCGGTGTTCACGCCGCAGGACGCGCTCTTGCTGGACGCCGACGGCGAGGGCGTCGTCGCGTTCGAGGACGGCGTGCCGACGCACGTCCGCCACACCGGTACCGACCGGGGCGGCGCAGCGGCGCTCGCCGACCTGGCGACCACCGGCCCGCTGCGCGTGGAGTGCTACGGCGACACCGACGGCCCCGTCCCGGAGACCGGCGAGTACGCCGTCGCGCCGGGGACGGCGGCCGAACGCCTCGCGGGCGACGACGACCTGGCGGCGCGTACGCGGTCGGCCGCCGACGACGCCAGCGTCACCGCGCCCGTCGATGCCACCGAGGGCGGTGACGCCAGCCTCGACGCCGTCGAGGAGTTCCTCGCGGACGAGTCGAAAGTCGAAGCCATCCAGGAGCGCGCCCGCGAGGAAGCGCGCCAGCGCGCCGAGGAGTGGGGGTTCGACGACGTCGACACCTCGTAGCGCGAGCGGACCGTCCGTCCCTTCTCACCGCGGTCTGACCACGCGCCCGTACTCGGTGGTGCCGTCCGGCGTCGTCACGCGTACCGTGAACGCCACCGCGACCACGACGGTCTCGCCGTCGCGCTCCTGCACGACGACGCCGCCGATTGTCTCGCAGTCGCCGAACGACCGGCCGTCGCCGCCGGGACACGCGACCGTAGCCGCGAGTCCCTCGTCGTAGTTCACGTTCACCGCGACGCCGTCCCTGAGGCGAGCGGTCTCCAGCGCTGCGACTTTCGGCGCGAGCGCCGCTTTCGCGTCCTCGACGGCGGACTCGCGGTCGGCCCACGACTCGCCAGTCGCGGCCTCCGCGGCGGCGTCCACGCTACGGTCGAGCGACCGCGACACGCGCTCGGCGTGGTCGCCGTCGACGTCCGCGACGGCGGGCGCGTACCCCAACTGGAGGTACGCCAGCGCCACCGGCACGAGCGCGAGCGCCGCGACGGCCGCCGCCACGAGCACCAGTTGGCCGCGGTCGTCACCGGTCACGCGTACCACACCCGTATCGTCACCTGGCCGTTCTCCGTGGGGACGCGCGCGACGCCGACCGCGGCGTTCGACAGCCGCACGTGCCCGACGGAACCGTGCGGCGTCTCCACGCTGAACATGAGGTTGTCCGGGAGGATGCGGTCGACGCGGCGCTCCAGTGCGTCGCGCTCGCGCTCGAAGGCGTCCGCCGAGGACGCGACCTCCGACAGCCGCGTCGCGTCGCCGTGCTGGGGCGGTTCGTTCGCGAGCACCGTCGCCGCGTCCTGCGCGTACGCGTCCAGTTGCGTCGTCTCCGTCACGCCCGTCGCGGGCGTCCCGAACGCGAACGCCGTCGTGACGGCGACGACGAACAACACGCCGACGCCGGCCTCCACAACTGACAGCGACAGCTGTCCGCGCGACCGCCGAACACCCGCATCCGCGCGACCGTCACGCATCGACGGTCACCGCCAGGACGGCCTTGGTCGTCGTCTCCGCGCGGTACGCTACGGTCACGCTCCCCTCGGCGAGGTCGCCGTCCGCGTCGAAGGACAGCGTCACCGTGTCGTACCGGGAGAGCGCCACGTCGTACGCGCCGTCGAGGCCGCTGGGGTCGTGGAGGACGACGCGGTCGTTCGCGCGCACCGTCGTGACCGTCCTGCTAGCGCGCGTGTCGACAGTGAGCGTGACGTTCGACGTCCGCCGCGGCAGCGTCACCGTCGCCTGGTCGCCGAGCGCGGGCGCGAGTTCGCGGCGCTCGGGCGCCGCGACGAGGACGACGCGACGCACCGTCGCGCCGCCGTCCGGGTCGCCGCGCGACGCGACAGTCTCGCCGTCGAGGGTCACTCGCACGGCCGCGTCGCCCGGGAGGACGCCGTCGAGGAGGCTGCTGTCGGCGTTCTCGACGGCGGCCGCCGAGAGGACGTTCGCGCGCACCGACAGCGGGCCGTCCGCGGCGACGAGTCGCTCGGAGACGCTCGCCGCGAGGCGGTCGTCGGCCCGGTCGCTGGACGCGCTCGCGAACGCGCCGCCCGCCAGCCCGATTGCGACGCCGACGCTCCCGCCGACCAGCAGGAGCGCCACGACGAGCGCCGGGAGGTTCGCCTGCGCGCGCCCCACGCCCGCGTCGCTCTGCGAAGTCACGGCGACCCCTCCGCGAGTTCGACGACGAGGCCGCCGTCCGGGTGGCCGGTGACTCGCACGACCACGTCGCCGTCAGTCCAGTTCCCGCGCACCGCGCGCACGCTATCCGGGAGGACGAGCGGCGTCCGTCCGCCGACCCGTCGGTTGTCGTGGACGAGCACGAGGTCGCCGTCGACCGCGGTGATTCGATACGTGCCGCCGCGAATGGTCTCCGGGAGGCTGACCCGGCGCTCCACGAGCGTGCCGTTCCCGGCGAGGCCGCTCTGGGCCGTCGCGGGGACGGCGGCCTCGACGCTCGCCGCGGCGTGCTGGAGCGTGCGCTCGCCGACTTCGCCGCCCGCCGCCGTGCGCGCGTCCGGGACGACGCCGCCGTACAGCGTCGACGTCAACAGCGCGACGAACAGGACGACGATGCCGGCTTCCAGGGCCTTCCCGACCGCCGGCGCGGCGCCGCGACTGACCTCCGCTGGCTCCCACTGCCACGTCACGACAGCCCCACCTCCGTCTCGTGCACGACGACGTACGCGGTGCGCGCGCCTGGGAAGTCGGCGACGACGCTCGGGACGCCGTCACCGTCCACGTCGCGCTCCGTGACGGTGGCGTTCAGTTCCCGGAACTGCTCGCGGAACGCGTCAGTGTGGCGCGTCTCGACGGCGACTCGATAGCCCTCGCGTCCGAGCGACTGGCGGGCGTGCGAGACGTTCGACCGGAGCGTGTACGTCACGCCGCCGGTCGCGGCGCGCGTGACGTTCCCCCGGAGCGCGGGAACGCCGACGACGATGACGTCCGGGTCGGCGGTCACGGAGACCGGTTTGCGCGTGCGCGCCCAGCCGTCGCCGTGCGTCAGCACCGCTCCGGCGAGGTAGGTCGCGCCCCTGTCCCCGGACGTGAACCGGAGCGCGTTCGCGTCCACGGTCGCGACGACGCCGCCGCTGTCGAGCACGCGCACCTGCCGGTCGAGCGTCTCGATGCGGCCGCTCGTGAACGAGACGGTGCCGCGGCGCACGCCCGTCGTCTCGACTGGCTGGAGGGCGTCGTCGAGGTCGCTTGCGACGCGGCGGCTGTCGCTGGCGGCGGCGTGCTGGTCGACGACGGTGCCGACGCTCGCGGTCACCGCGCCGAGCGCGACGACGGTGACGCCCAGGAGGAGTGCGACGCCGATGACGTTCGACTGGCCGCGACTACTGTCGGTCACAGCATCCCCACCCCTGCGAAGACCGCGTACGCGAACGCGACGAGCAGCCCCGAGTGCAGGAGCGCGTCGTACCGGCCGCGGCTCGCCGCGCCCGCGAACCACCCGCAGGCGAGCATCGTCGCCTGCGTCACGAGGTAGAACCGGTACCGGTCGCGCGCCAGGTCGACCGCGTCCGGGTTGATGGAGAGGCCGCCCGAGCTGGCGGCGTCTGACACCGACGAGAGCTGGGCGAAGCTATCGAGGACGGTGGTGTTGACGGCGACAGTGATGCCGACGACGAGGACGGCGGTCGTCCAGCCGACGGCGACGTACACCAGGAGGCGCGAGCGGAGCGAGCGCTTCTCGTGGTAGAGCCGGCCGACTTCCGCCTGGAGCGCCTCGAATGCGGCGTCGGCGTCGCTGCCGGCGTCGAGCGCGCCGGAGACCAGGCCGACCGTCTGCGCGGCCAACTGGGTGTCGACCCGCTCCACGAACCGGTCGAGGGCGGCGGCGCGGACGTCCTCGCTGCGCGTCGTCACGGAGAGGTTGAACGCGAGGTCGGCGACGTCCGGGTCCAGCGGGCCGAGGTCGACGTCGCTTGCGACGCGCTCGACGGCGTCACCGAACGGCCGGCCGAGGCTGACGTGCCCGGAGACGGCGTGCACGAAGTCCTGGATTTCGCGGTCTTTCGCGTCGTCGATGCGCGCGCGCCGCACGGCGACGACGCCGACCGGCACGGCGAACGCGACGTACGCGAGGAGGACGACGTTCGCGGGACGGACGCCGTACTCCCAGAGCGCGGCGGCGACACACAGCGCTGGCAAGATGGCGACGACGGCGGCGTCGGCGGGGTTGCGTGGCGCGTTCGCGAGCACGTCGAGGCCGCTCGAACGCTCGTGGCCAGACCACGAGAAGCCGCGCGGCCGCATCGCTTCGACGAGGTACGCGGCGAGCGCGCCGACCACGAGCACGAACACCGCGCTCCCGTACACGAGGAGTTGGCGGACGGTCGGCGCACCGAACGGCGTGGCGACGTGCCGGCCGAGACCTGGCGCGAGCACGCTCAACACGGTTGCGACGATGACCAGGAGCGCGGGCAGGACGAGCAGGACGATGAACAGTTCGGCGACCAGTTCGAGGAAGCCGGCGGCGCGCTCGCGGGTGCGTTCGCGGCGGTTCGCGAGCATCCGGGATTCCAGTTCGAGGTACTGCGCGACGGCGTCCGGCCCCTGGGCGGCGTGCTCGCGGAGTTTCAGGAGGAACGGCGACAGCAGTTCCCTGCTGGGGGTGTCGCGGGCGACGACGCGCAGGCCGCGGTCGACGCTCCCGGTGAGGTCGGCGGTGTTGAGGACGTCCCGGAACGCGGCCGCCGTCTCGCCGTACGCGGCCGGCCGGTCGGCGACCCGGGAGAGCAGTTCGCGTTCGTCCGTGGTGCCCGAGGCGAGCACGGAGAGGTAGCGGACGGCGCCGGGGAGCGTGCCCTGGATGTCCGAGCGGCGGGCGCGGGCGCGCCACCCGAGGTAGTGACCGCCGACCCAGACGGTGCCCCGTTTCGCCGCGAGGCCCGCCGGGAGGCCGACGAGGCCTGCGGCGGTGAACGACGGTGAGAGCAATGGGAACGCGGTGAGCGGACCGAGCGCGCTCGCGGGCACGAGGACGGCAGCGGCAGTCGCCGTGGACACGCCGACGAGCGCGAACGCCAGCCAGGACGTGCCGTAGACTCTCGCGAGGAAGACGTCGAAGCTGACGTCCAGTCGGCTCGCGCGGTAGCGTTTGCGGTCTGGGTCGTGCCGGCTGCTGTCGGCGTTCCGGGCGAACAGCGCGTACAGCGCGCGGTCGAAGACGCCCAGCGTCGCAGTCACGCCGACACCCTCCGTTCCGTCCTCGTGGTCACTCGCCGGCCCTCCGCTGGAGGCGTTCGACCGTCGCCGTCTCGTCCGTCCGGAGGTCGGACAGCAGGCCGAACAGGTCGTCGAAGTCCGAGACCTCCTCGCGTTCGAGGTACTCGACGTACCGGCGCTTGCGCTCGAACTCATCGTGGACGTCCGCGACGGGGCGGTCGGTCTGGGCGGCGACGCGTTCGAAGAACTGGACGGCGTCGCGGCCGACGAACGAGAAGTCGCCGCCGGGCGTGCGTTCGACGACGCGCCGGTAGTGAATCTCGTCGCCGTCCTTCTCGACTGACTCGACTGCGGGGTCGCCCGGGTCTGCGTCGGGCGCGAGTTCGACGACGTCGCCGACGTAGCGGTCGCCGTCGACGTGCCGCGGGAACAGGACGAGGTCGAGTTCGCGGAGGAGGTACGGCGGGACGCCCTGCTCGATGGCGCGGTTCACGAGCGTCTCGACGTCCTCGGCGTGCGTGGTGCCGACGACGCCGTGGCCCGTGTTGAGGACGTTCGCGAAGCTCTCGAAGCTCTCCTGGGTGTTGATTTCGGCGATGACCTCGACGTCCGGGTTCAGGTAGTTCGTCTCCGTCATGAGGTCGGCCATGGAGACGCGCTTGAAGTCGCGTTCGTGGTCGCGCGTGGACAGCGACACGCCGGTCTCGTGGGGGAGTCGGACTTCGCGGCTGCCCTCGTCGATGCTGATGGGGCGGTCGTCGAACGGCACGAACGGCATGTGGGCGTTCATCAGCGTCGTCTTCCCGACGCCCGTGGGGCCGGAGAACAGGACGACGCCGTGGTGTTCGTACACCATCCAGAGGAGTGCGACGACGTCGACGGAGACGCTGTCCTCTTGGAGCAAGTCCACGGGCGTGAGCGCGTCCCCGGCCTGTTTCCGGATGGAGACGTGCGGGCCGCCCTCGGAGATGACGGGGAGCGCGACGGCACACCGGATGGTGACGTCGCTGTCGACTTCCTCGGGTTCGAGGTTGACTTTCGCGGACGGGTTGGAGGCGTTGAGTTCGACGCCGTCGCGGGCGGCCAACTGGGTGACGAGGTTGACGAACCGCTGTTCGTCGTCGAGCACGAGGTTGGTGGGGAGGCGGTCGGCGTCGGCGTCGAGGCGGCCGCGCGGCACGACCTTGACGCGTTCGCCGACGGCGTTCGCTTCGACGTCTTCGAGGTTGTCGTCGCGGACGGGGACGGTGAGTTCGCCGTCGCCGACGAAGTCCCGGAGGACGTAGTACGTGAGGTCGTCGAGGCGGTCGTCGCTGAACCGCCGGCCGACCGGCGGCACGGCGAGGTCGTATTCGGCGAGCGCCGACCGAATCCGGTGTTTGGTGGCGTCCAGCCAGGCGCGCGTGTTCCGGACGGTGAGCCGTCGCGTGAGGAAGGTGCGTGCGCGGTCGGTGACGAACGCGGCGCGGTCGCGGCCGTCGCCGAGCAGGCCTTCGACGTTCGCCTCCCAGATGCGTTCCTTGCAGTCGTCGATGAGGGCGTCGTCGCCGGGGAGGCGGTCTGGTTCGCGGACGGCGTACTTGGTGTCGAAGGCGTCGCGGCCGAGGACGCGCTCGCGGTAGACGACGACTGGAATCTCGAAGTCCCGGAAGGGGACGGTGTAGCGCGCGAGGCGTTCGGAGAGGAAGCGGTCGAGGTGTGGGGGGTCGGCGGGGAGGTCGGTGACGGCGGGCGCGTAGTCGCTGGTGTGGACGACCAGCGAGTCGGCGCTGGCGTCCGCGACTTCGACGCCGTCGTCGAGCGCGAGCGGCGTGAGGTCGCGGAGGCCCCGTAATTCGCAGAGCGCGTGGAATTCGACGCGGCGGCGCGCGGCGCGCGAGCAGTCGGTGAGGCGCGCGAGGACGCGGCGGTGTTTCTCGCCGAGGCCGGCGGCGACGCGTTCGCGAGTTCCTTCGCGGGTGCGCGGGCGGGAGAGCTGTGCGTCCGCGAAGTAGTCGGTGACGGTGTCGAGTGCGGCCCGGTCGCCGTCGCCGAGGCGTGGCGTGCGGGCGTCGTAGGCGAAGCCGTCGTCGCGTTCGGTGACGGTGACGACGACGCCCGGGTGGACTTCGTACTGGCTCCGGACGGCGGGCGCGTACCACGCG
>JBDGQF010000121.1:0-13758 GCA_042219255.1 Halobacterium sp.
GGGGGACGACGATGTCGGCGTCGCCCTTCGGCTTGCAGCGGTTGATGACCGTGTCTACCTGGCGCGTGTTCATGATGGTCATCACGCCCTTCGACGGGCGGACGTCGACGTCGACGCCCGCCATGTCGCCGACGCGGCCCGCCCACGCGCCCGTGGCGTTGACGACGTGGTCGACGCGGAGTTCCTCGGTGCCGCCCTCCGTGCCGTGGACGTGCTTGCCGGGGCCGGAGTCGTGTTCGACTTCGAGGCCGACGACCTCCCCGGACTCGACGAGTACGTCCGTGACCGTGGAGTGCGTCTCGATGCGCGCGCCGTGCTCCTGCGCGCTCGCGGCGTTCGCGACGACGAGGCGGAACGGGTCGACGGCGCCGTCCGGCACCGCGATGGCCTTCTCGACGTCCTCGGCGAGGTGCGGTTCGAGCGCGCGCGCCTCCTCGCCGGTGAGGACGTCCGCCGGAATCCCGCACTCCTGGCAGCCAGCGAGTTTCTCCTGGAAGTACGTCTCTGAGTCCTCCGGGCGCTTGACGAACAGGCCGCCGGTCTCCTCGACGCAGTGCGCCGCGACGTCCCGGAGCACGCGGTTCTCCTGGATGCACTCGCGGGCGCTGGCCTGGTCGGCGACCGCGTACCGGCCGCCGCTGTGCAGGAGGCCGTGCATCCGGCCGGTCGTGCCGTGCGTGAGGTTCCCCTGTTCGAGCAGGGTGACGTCGAACCCCCGCATCGCGAGGTCGCGGGCGACGCCGGCGCCCGTCGACCCGCCCCCGACGACGGCGATGTGTGGTGCCATCTCTCTGGTGTGGGTTCCGGGCCCACACACTTTATTTTATCGTCGCGGGCGATATTCTAGTAAAATTATTGGCGGGGCCACGGCGTGGGCGGAGTGGCGCCAGCCAGGAGCGCCCCGCCCCCAGACGGTGGCACACGCGAGCTCGGACAGAAAGGGAGTCTTGATGCCGACAGAAGTCGTTCACGGCGTTTCACGGAGAGCGTGGTTCGCGTCCCGTGACGGCGAGTATCGTCGGGACCGTCGCGACCGCAGGCCGACTGAGTTCCGAGGAGTTGCGGTCGCACCGGTGTCGACGGCACCGTCGTCGAATTCCCCGCTCGGGCCCACGGAAACTAGCTATATAGACGTTTTACTGCCCGTACAGTGTGTTTACTCGTAATACCCACCCTGACAGTAACATTTACTATAGTTCATTGTATTTACTGTCTCAACGGGAGCGTCGATAAACTAGTACGCTGCCGGACGGGGAACACACAACGATGCCAGACAGCTACGTCGGCTCGATAGACCAAGGGACGACTGGGACCCGGTTCATGGTATTCGACCGGAACGGCCAGGTCGTCGCGAATGCCTACGAAGAACACGAACAGATTTACCCGGAACCAGGCTGGGTCGAACACGACCCGGCCGAAATCTGGGAGAACACCAAGCGCGTCGTCACCGAGGGGCTCGTCGAAGCGGGCCTGGACGCGTCGCAACTCGAAGCGCTCGGCATCACGAACCAGCGCGAGACCACCGTGGTCTGGGACCCGGAGACCGGGAACCCAGTGTACAACGCGCTCGTGTGGCAAGACCGCCGCACCACCGGCCGCGTCGAAGAACTCGAAGCGGAAGGGAAAGTCGAAGACATCCGCGCGAAGACCGGCCTCGAAGCCGACGCGTACTTCTCGGCGACGAAGACCGAGTGGATTCTCGACAACGCCGACCCGATAAAGCTCCAGCGCACGCGCCCGGAGGACGTCCGCGACCGCGCGGAAGCCGGCGAACTCGTGATGGGCACCATCGACTCGTGGCTCATCTACAAGCTCACCGGCAACCACGTCACGGACGTCACGAACGCGTCGCGGACGATGCTGTACAACATCCACGACCTCGAATGGGACGACGAACTCCTGACCGAGTTCAACGTCCCCGAGTCGATGCTGCCGGAGGTCCGGCCGTCCTCCGACGAGGAGACGTACGGGACGACCGACCCCGAGGGGTTCCTGGAGGCGGAAGTGCCGGTCGCGGGGGCGCTCGGCGACCAGCAGGCGGCGCTGTTCGGACAGACGTGCTTCGACGCGGGGGACGCGAAGAACACGTACGGCACCGGCTCGTTCTACCTGATGAACACGGGCGAGGACGCCGTCGAGTCAGACCACGGCCTCCTCACCACCATCGGGTTCCAGCGCTCGGGCGAACCCGTGCAGTACGCGCTGGAGGGCGCGATTTTCATCACGGGCGCCGCAATCGAGTGGCTCGAGGACGTCGACCTCATCGAGAACCCCGGGGAGACGGCGAACCTCGCGCGCTCCGTGGAGTCCACGGACGGCGTCTACATGGTGCCGGCGTTCACGGGACTGGGGGCGCCACACTGGGACGGCCGCGCGCGCGGCACTATCGTGGGGATGACGCGGGGGACGCGGCGCGAACACGTCGTGCGGGCGACCCTGGAGTCCATCGCGTACCAGACGCGGGACATCGCGGAAGCGATGGAGGCCGACTCCGGCGTGGAGACGACGACGCTGCGCGTCGACGGCGGCGCGGTGAAGAACAACTTCCTCTGCCAGCTGCAGTCGGACATCATCCAGACCGACATCGCGCGGCCGGAAGTCGACGAGACCACCGCGCTCGGGTCGGCGTACGCCGCCGGTCTCGCAGTCGGCTACTGGGACACGCTCGACGAACTGCGGGAGAACTGGCAGGTCGACAAGTCGTTCACTCCTGAGATGGAGCACGACCAGGCGAACGCGATGTACGGCCGCTGGGACGACGCCGTCGACCGTTCGCTGAACTGGGCCACGGAGGACTGACGATGTACGAGTCCATTCTCGCCATTCCGGTCATCGGCATGGAGGTCGAACCGTTCGTCGTCTTGCTGTTGACTGCGCTCGCCGGCGGCGCGTTCGGCGCCGCCATCGGCGCGCTCCCGGCGTTCATCTTCACGGGGTTCGTGGTGTTCCTCGGGGAGGGCGTCGCGATACTCCAGCGCCAGATTGGGGGGCTGGAGGCCGTGCCGAAGGGCGAACTCGCGACCGGCCTCACGGGCGTCATCGGGTTCGGCGCCATTACCGGCCCGCACATCGCGTTCGCGGGCGGCGTCGCCGCGTCCGCGTACGCCGGCAAGAAGTACCCGGAGATGGAGCCAGACGGCTGGGACTACCACTTCGGGAAGAACATCCTGTACGCGTTCGGGACGAAACCGGACATCCTCGCGGTCGGCGCGGTGTTCGGCGCGGCCGGGATGCTCATCGCGAAAGTCTCGGGCGCGGTCGGCGTCCCGACGGACGGCATCGCGCTGTCGGTCGTCGCCACCGCGTTCCTCGCGCGCATCGCGTTCGACTACCCGCTCGTCGGCTCCGTCGCGGGCAAGAGCGTCTTCGACATGACGCCGTTCGAGCGCGAGGAGAAGCGCGCGGCGACGGACGGCGGGACCAGCTCCGCCCGGCTCGCGACCGAGCCGTGGCTGCCCCACCAGTACCGGTGGAGCGGCGTCGCCACCATCGGCGCCGTGGGCGGCGTGCTCGCGGGCTACATCTGGCTGCAGACGGGCAGCATCTTCCTGGGGTACGCCATCTCCGCGATGAGCCTGCTGTTCCTCCAGTTGGGCGTCGAGAAGATTCCCGTCACCCACCACATGACGCTGATGGGGTCGGTGGGCGCCATCGTCGCGCTCGCCGTGTTCGACAGCAACGCAATCGCGCTGGTCGCCGCCGGCGCGTTCGGCGTGCTGTCCGGCGTGCTCGGCGAAGCGACGCAGCGCATGTTCTACTCGCACTCCGGGACGCACGTCGACCCGCCCGCGATGGCCATCGCGCTGGTCATGCTGGGCGTCGGGGTGCTCTACCTGGTCGGCGTCATCCCGAGCGCCGGCTACCTGGCGCTCTGAGCGATGGAGGGGCGACTCGCGCCGTCGACCCTACTCGGCGCACCGCGACGCGGGGGCGTCCGCGGCGACCGCTCGCCCGGCCGCCGAGACCCAGCCGACCACGGGTCTTTTTACTGTGTGGGGGGTAGCACGGATAACGAAGCAGTCGAGTTCACATGGACATCGACGCGAGGATAAAACGCCGACAGCGCCGCGACGAGGGGCCGCGACTCGTGCAGGACTACACAGCCCTGTCTCCGGTCGCCCACCTCGACGAGCCGTCCGACCGCGGCCCCGTCCTGGAGCGCCTGCTCGACCACCTCGACCCGGTGTTCGACGGGCGCCTGCCGCCGAACGCGTACGTCCACGGGCCGTTCGGCTCGGGGAAGACGGCCATCGTCACCGCGCTGTTCACGCACCTCGAACAGCTGTCCGTCGACGCGCAGTCGGTCATCCACACGAGCACGCGCGCCGGGTCGTCGTCCGCGACGCCGCGGTTCGTGTACGTCGACGTGCGGGAGACGAACACCGAGTTCGCGTTCTACCACCGCGTCCTGGACGCGCTCGTGGAGCCGTCCGTCCCCGAGCACGGCATCGGCACCGACGAGGTGCGGCGCCGCCTCCACGACGTCGTCGACAACGCCCACACGGGCGTCGTCGTGGCCGCCGACCACGTCGGCCCGCCAGACGACACCGAGGGGGTGGACGTCGTGTCGCTGTTCGCCGGCCTGCCGAGCAACGTTAGCTGGGTCGCCATCGGGCGCGCGCCGCCCGAGGACGTGGCGGTGACAGAGTACACCGCGCGCTCGATTGCCGTGGAGCCCTACCGGCGCCAGATGCTGGTGGACGTCCTGATGGCGCGCGCGTCGGTGGGTCTGGCGCCGCAGGCCCTCGACCACGCGCTCGCGCGGCGAATCTCGGAGTGGGCAGAGGGGAACGCCCACGACGCGATTGCGGCGCTGTTCGTGGCTACCGACCACGCGAACGACGCGGCGCGCTCGCGCCTGACGGAGGCCGACGTCGACGCGGCGCTCGACGCCATGCCGCGGCCGTCGGTATCGCTGGGGCGCGTGCTCTCGCTGCCTACGAACAAGCAACTCGTCCTCCGGGAGCTCGTCGACCTGGACGCGGCCGACCGGGAGACGGTGACGGCGACGACGGAAGCCATCAGCGCGTCGCCCGCCGTCGACCTGTCTGCGGGGACGGTCAAGCGCTACCTCTACGAACTCGCGGAGGACGGCGTCGTCGAGCGCGTGCAGGCGGCGACGAGCGACGGGAAGGGGCGGCCGCCGAGTCGCGTGGAACTCCGGTTCCCGGCGGCCGCGTTCCGCCGGTTGTACGACGGCCAACAATAGGTGACAACCGTGACTACACAACGTACTCTGGGGGGCTGGCGGTGACCGGGGCGCGCGTCGAACGGGGGGACAGCGTCCGGGTCGCGTACGTCGGTCGCTTCGAGAACGGGAGCGTGTTCGCGACGTCGGACTCCGGCGTCGCAGCCGAGCACGGCCTCGTCGAGGCGCAGGGACGGTCGCCCGAGGAGTTCAGACCGCTGTCGTTCACCGCCGGCCGCGGCGACGTCATCGCGGGCCTGGACGACGCCGTCACCGGCATGCGCGTCGGCGAGGAGGCGACCGTGACGGTGCCGCCGGAGCGCGCGTACGGCGACTACGACGACGAGCGCGTCCGCGAGTACGACCCGGAGGCGTTCGAGGCGATGGTCGGCCAGCAGGCGACGGTCGGCCTGCACGTGGAGGCGCACAACGACCTGCACGGCGACGTCGTCGCCGTCGACGAGGACGCCGTCACCGTGGACTTCAACCACGAACTCGCGGGGAAGACGCTCGTGTTCGACGTCGAAGTCCTCGCGGTGGACTGACGCCGCGAACGGCCAACACCTCGTTGAGCCACTTGACGACGGTGGACGGCCCGTCGAACGGACTCGCGGCGCTGTCCGACCTTGGGAGGAGCCGGAACGAATCCGTCGGCAGCTACCTGTGTGCCTGAAAAGCCGCGCGAGCGCCTGTTCGTGACAGTCCCGGACAGAACTCGGTGACGAACATATTCCGCACCAAACGTTTACGTATCCCCAATGATTATCCGTGATTTATACGTGGTATGTCATTCCTTGGCACAACACTGGGCTGGGTAGTGCTGGCGCCCGTCGTCCCCCGGGGGACGCGCTCGTACGTCTTCGACCAGATTTACACCGTGTTCCTCGTGCTCGGGACGGTCGTCGGCGTGGTCGTCGTCGCCTACATGCTCCACAAGGCGTACAAGTACCGCGCGTCCCGGGGCGCCGGCGAGGACGAGTACGACCGCCCCGAAGTCGGCGAAATACCGGAGGGCAGCGGCGGCGGCCGGAAACTGTTCGTGTCGTTCGCGCTGTCGGCCATCATCGTCATCTCGCTCATCTCGTGGACGTACTTCACGCTCCTCTACGTCGAGAACCCGGACACGGGCGCCGACGGCGAGGAACCGCTGGAGGTCGAAGTCGTCGGCCACCAGTTCTACTGGGAGTTCGTCTACCCGAACGGCCACAGCGAGCGCGGGACGCTGCGCGTCCCCGAAGACAGGCGCGTGCAACTCACGGTGACGTCCGGCGACACCTTCCACAACTTCGGCATACCCGAGTTGCGCGCGAAAGCCGACGCCATCCCCGGCGAACGCACTAGCACGTGGTTCATCGCGTCCAGCACGGGCACCTACGAGGCGCACTGCTACGAACTCTGTGGCGCCGGGCACTCCTACATGGACGCCACGGTGGAAGTCATGGAACCGGGCGCGTACCAGGACTGGTACGCGAGCACCGCGAACAACAGTTCGAGCGCGAACGCAGCGCTCGCGGAGGTGTGAACCATGTCCGACGACAAAGCCACCGACGACGCGGCGGGCGAACCGACCGACGGCGCGCGCACCGACGGCGGCGTCGCGCACGGCGAAGCGGACGACCACGGGCACGCGTTCCCGCCGACGAGCGCCATCAAGCGCTGGTTCGTCACGACCAACCACAAGGACGTCGGCATCCTCTACCTCGTCACGTCCCTGTTGTTCCTCGTGCTCGGCGGCGTCCTCGCGCTGCTGATGCGCGCCCAGTTGTGGGTGCCGACGACGCCACAGGGCGGCCCGCTGTCCGCGCTCGCGTACAACCAGGCCGTCTCCGTGCACGGCCTCGTGATGGTGTTCTGGTTCCTGTCGCCGTTCGCGTTCGGGTTCGCGAACTACGTCGTCCCGCTCCAGATTGGCGCGAAAGACCTCGCGTTCCCGCGATTGAACGCGCTCAGCTACTGGCTGTACCTCGCCTCCGGCATCCTCCTGGGCGTGTCGTTCTTCCAGGGCGGGTCGTTCGCCGGCGGGTGGACGATGTACGCGCCGCTGAACCTCCCGACGTTCACGCCGAGCGTCGGCGGCAGTTCCGCGATACTGGCGCTGACGCTGTTCGTCGTCTCCGTCACCATCGGCTCGGTGAACTTCCTCACGTCCATCCACCGGATGCGGGCGGAAGGCCTGACGCTGAGGCGCCTCCCGCTGTTCACGTGGACGATTCTGCTGACAGTGTGGATGATGCTGTTCGCGTTCGCCGCGCTGCTCGCGGCGCTGCTCATCCTCTCGGCCGACCGCCTGCTCGGCACCACGTACTTCGCCACGGAAGCCGCCAACGGCGCGCTGCTGTGGACGCACCTGTTCTGGTTCTTCGGCCACCCAGAGGTCTACATCGTGTTCTTCCCCGCACTCGGCGTGATGGCGGAGACGTTCCAGACGTTCACGGGACGGCGCATCGTCGGCCGCAAGTGGTTTATCGCCGCGATGGTGCTGGTCGCGCTCCAGAGTTTCATCGTCTGGATGCACCACATGTTCCTCACCAGCATCAACCTCCAGATTAAGACGCTGTTCATGGCGACCACCATCGGCATCTCCCTGCCGTTCGACCTGATGGTGTTCGCGCTCATCTACACGATGGTGAAGGGCAGAATCCGGTTCAAGACCCCCTTCCTGTTCTCCTTTGGCGGCCTGCTGTTGTTCATCCTCGGCGGCATCACGGGCGTGTTCCTCGGCGCCGTCGTCCTCGACTACGAGATGCGGGGCACGTACTGGGTCGTCGCGCACTTCCACTACGTGATGGTGGGCGGCGCCACCGCGCTCGTCGGCGGCCTCTACTACTGGTACCCGAAGATTACGGGCCGGATGTACGACGAGTTCCTCGGCAAACTCCACTTCGCGGTGTACTTCATCGGGTTCAACCTGCTGTACTTCCCGATGTTCGTCGCGTGGGAGACGCCGCGCCGGAACTTCTCCTACGAGCCGGGGATGACGTCCTGGCACCAGTTGGCGACGATTGGCGCGGTCATCTTCGGGGCGTCGTTCATCATCATGTTCTACAACTTCGTGAAGTCCGCGTACGCCGGCGAGAAGGCCGAGGACAACCCCTGGCGGTACTCGTCGACGGCGGAGTGGGCGGTGCCGTCGCCGCCGCCACTGGAGAACTTCCCGGGCGTCCCGAGTTACGGCAGCGGGAGACTCCAGTTCCTCACCGGTGACGGCGACGACGCCGAGGCGCTCGACCCGCCCGTGAGCGACCCCGCACCGGCGGGTGCCGGTGACGGCGTCGCTGACGGCGGCACAGCGACGGCGACAGCGGGCGAACTGGAGGGCGGCGACGACCACCACGAGAGCCACGCGAGTTACTGGCCGGTGCTCGTCAGCGGCGCCGTCCTGCTCGTGTTCTTCGGGGCGTCGGGCTTCCAGGGCGGGTCGTTCCCGGACTCGACGATGGGGACAGTGTACGCCGGCGCGACCGTCCTCGGTCTCGCGACGACGCTCGCGACGCTCGTCGGGATGGCGCGCGAGAAGTTCACCGGCCCGAAGGGGCCGTTCGGCGAGAGCTGGCCGTTCGAGGGCGTCGACAACACGAAGACGGGCGTGTGGATATTCCTCGCGTCCGACGTGGTGCTGTTCGGCGCGTTCATCGGCGCGTACGTGTTCCTGCGGTACTCCGTGGGCTGGACGGCCTGGGAGCCGATTCCGGAGAACGTCGTGCCCGGACTCGTGAACACGTACCTGCTGTTGACGAGCAGTTTCGCCGTCGTGCTCGCGCTTGAAGCCGCCGAGCGCGAGAGCAAGTGGGGCGTCGTCGCGAGCCTCGCGACCACCCTCATCCTGGGCGTGGGCTTCCTCGGGAACAAGGCCATCGAGTGGAACCACCTGTTCCACGAGGGCGTCTGGCTGTCCTCGAACATCCGCGCGTCCACGTTCTTCCTGACGACGGGCCTGCACGCCGCGCACGTCATCACCGGTCTCATCATGGCCGCGTACATGATTCCGCGCGCGTGGAACGGCGCCTACCTCGACGACAACAGTTCGATAGAGCTGTTCGGGCTGTACTGGCACTTCGTGGACATCGTGTGGCTGTTCCTGTTCCCGCTGTTCTACATCCTGTGACAATGACACGACTCAAACTGTACACCGTGATTTACGTGGTGTTGTTCGTCTCCGCGACAGTCCAGGTGCTCGTCGAACAGGCGGGCTTCGAGTACGGACTGGCGCTGGCAGCGATTATGGTGCTGTCGCTGGCGAAAGCCGTCGTCGTCGCCGGCTACTACCAGCACTTGCGCTGGGAGCCGCGGTCGCTGACCTACCTGATGGGCATCGGCCTGCTGGCAGTCCTCGCGCTCACCGTCGCGTCGACGTACTCCATCACGTGACCCAGGCCACGCGCTCCCCCAGACAGATGCTGGACGCACTCGCGTTCGCCGCGCTCGTCGGCATCCCGCTCGCGCAGGTGCCACTGGTCGCGTACCTCTCGCAGTACGTCGAACTCGACGCCGACGAGCGCCTCCCGCCGCCCGGCCGCGGCTACGTCACGTACGGGACGGAGTCCGCGCGGCCCGGCGGCTGGTCAGAGGGAGCAACGTGCCCGGGGTGTGGCAGCGACGTCACCGCGGAGTACGACTACTGCGGCGAGTGCGCGGCGCGCCTGCCGCCACGGAGGGGGCGGCGGTGACGTCGACGCGCGAACGCCTGGGCTGGGCGCTCCTATTCGGTCTGCCTGTGGGCGTCGGCATCGGTCTCGCAGTCGTCCGCATGCGGCGCGTCCCGTTCACCGACCCGTTCGTCCTCGGCACGGTGGCCGGCGCGACACTCCTCGTCGGTGGCCTCGTGTTCGTCGCCGCGAGCGCGAATCAGGGCGGAGAGCCACGGCCGAGCGCGGAGTAGCGAGGTCTTCCCCCGCCGCATACTTTTAACCTGTTTCGCACGTATCGTGGTAGCATGACACAATCAGGGGCCGTCTACGCGGTGTTGCTCGTCGCGCTGACCGCGGGCGTCGCCGGACTCCTCGCGGGCGAGTTCTTCCACGGCGTCAAGTACCTCGTGTACGTCGGCGGCGCGCTCGCGCTGCTGGCCGTCGCCGGAATCACGGCCGCCATCGCTCGCGTCGAACCGTCGGAGGACGCGGCCGGCGGCCACTAGACGAAGTCGCTGCTGAGCGCGACCATGTAGAGGAGGACGGTCACCGTGTAGAGCACGGCGAGCGCGGCGACCACGCGCAAGTGGAAGTAGAACAGCGCGTCGTCCTCCGCCTCGCGCGCCGCCTCGTACTCCTCGCGCTCGGACGCCGAGAGGACGTCCTCGTGGGTCTCGCCGACGTGGAGGGCTCTCGCGTCGGCGTCGGCGAACGGTCGACCGCAGTGCGCGCAGACGGCGGCCGCGTCCTCGCCGTCCCGCACCGACGTCTCGACGACGGGACTGGCGGCCTGACCGTCCCCGGGATTCGCCGTGGACTGCATCCACCACAGAGTGTGGGGTGCAGTCACAAGAAAGCGGGGGTGACCGAGGGCTGGCCGACCACCCACGCGCTCGTCATCGTGTACGCCATCATCACGACGACGAACGGGTACTGGCTCCGGATTGGGCGGAGGACGCCCGGGAAGAGTTCCATCGCGAGCGCGTGCGCGACCCAGACGGCGAGCAAGTGGCCGCCCACGACGAACGCCAACTGGAGCGTGCCGAACCACGACGGCAACACGGCGACCTGCGCGACGCCGGCGCCGCCCAGGGGGTGTGCGAGTACGCCGAGGAGCGCGGGCGACAGCGTGAGGAAGTACCCGAGGAAGTGCGCGACGTGGTAGCCGGCGGCGATGGGGAGGAGCGCGGGCGCGAACCACCGCTCGATTGCGTCCGGCGCGAGGAAGCTATCGACGGTGTCCCGCGAGCGCTCGGCCGCCCACCGGTAGATGCCGAGGAAGGCGGCGAACCCGACGAGTAGCGCGGCGAGGTAGAACAGGGAGACGGCAGCGCGTCCGGCGAGCGTGTCCGGCCCCAGGGGCGCGAGCAGCGGCGTCGCGAGCGCGTTCCACGCCGGCGTGGCGACGAGGCCGTCGAACGTCGTCACCCAGAGGAGCGCGACGACGAACGCCACCGCGCCGCGCTCGTCGCCCGCGCCGCGCTCCGTGAGCGCAGTCCCCGGGAGGCGGAAGTGGATGCCGTCGTCGCCGCGCTGGACGGGCGCGACGCGGCCGTAGAGGCGGAACACGCGCGAGACCGGGTCGACGCGACCGAACCACGTCTCGACGCCGAACTGGTGGGCGCCGAGGAACGTGAGCGCGGTGTACGCCGCGACCAGCGCGCCGAGCGCGGGCGCGTTCGCGGCGAGCGGGCTGACGACTTCTATCCAGACGAGCGCGAGCAGGCCGACGACGCTCGGCCACGCGCCCCAGTCCGCGGGGAGGTCGCGCGCGCCGTCGGTCGGCAGCAGCGTGGCGAGGGTGCGCCACGGATTGACGGCTGGCCAGGAGTTGCCGATTGCGTACGTGGACATCGCGTAGCCCGCCCACCACCCCACCCAGACGGCGAGGATGGCGAAGTTCCGTGTCGGTTCGCTCGGCCCGAGGAAACTGGCCGCGAGCACGAGCGCGAGGCCGAGGACGCCGAGCGCGGACAGGGCGGTGGCCACGGCGCGCTGGACGGCCGCCGGCGAGGGGAGGACGGCGCGCCAGCCGTTGACCGCGCGGATGCCCTCGTGGTCGGTGAGCAGGCTGTTGAAGAGGAACGACGCGCCGACGAGGACGCCGCCAGTGAGCACGGTCAGCCACGAGGGGACGCTCCCGCCGACCACGGTGTCGCTGAGGCCGCCGACGTGCGCGAGCGCGTCCCAGACGGAGACGAGGACGGCGAAGACGGCCGGGACGGTGCTCGTGGCCGGCACGGCGAATCACCTCGCCCCCGGCCGCCAGACGAGAAGCGCGACAGCAGCGACGAACGCCGCCGTCGAGAGGTCGACGGAGAACGAGTAGACGATCGAGGCGACGGCCGACCCGCCGAGCGCGCCCGCGAGCAGCGACGCGAACACCGGCCACGAGCAACTCGCGCAGGACAGCAGGCCGACGGCGCCGCTGAACGCGGCGCTGGCGGTGTCCAGGAGCGCGACCCAGACGAGGTAGGTGAGCGCGAGGTAGCCGACGAACTGGTAGGGGACGACGGTCAGCGAGAACAGCGCGTGGTCGTAGACGACCGTCGGCCCCCACCCTGGCGGGAGGGACGTGAACACGACGAGGCCGCTGGCGCCGTGGCCGTGGGAGTGGCCGACGTGCGTGAGTTCGAGGACGCCGCCGAAGTACGCGAGCACGAGGAAGTACGCGGCAGCGGCGACGCCGACGGCGACCTGGAGGCGGCGGGACGCGGCCGGCGGACGGGTGGCGAACACGGCGGCGACGGCGACGTTCAGCCAGACGAACGGGTAGAGGAGGTAGCGGACGCTCGTCGCTTCCGCGGCGGTGGCGCCGAGGTAGCCGGCGACGAGCGCGAGTTCCGCGAGGACGGCGGCCGCGAGCAGTGCGACTGCCGACCGGTCGACGCGGCCGGCGACGGCGCGGACGCGGCCGGCAGCGACTGAGTCGCGCATGCGGTGGTCAGCCGAACAGGAGTTTCGCGGCGATGACGCCGACGAGCACCACGCCGAACACCCAGAGGCTGAGGCCGACGGAGTGCGCGCGCGGCAGGCCCCTGGACCGCCCGAGGCTGTAGACGCCCCACGCGAAGTAGACGGCGATGAGCGCGGGCGCGACGGCGGTCAGCACCATCGTGCCGGCGTCGAGCGCGATGGCGGCGACGGCGAGGACGGCGACGAGGACGGCGGTGACGAGTGCGACGGTGTCCAGGTCGACGCCCCGGGAGTCCGCCGTCTCGCCGGTGAGCGCGGCGACGCCCTGGCCGGCCGCGCGGAGCCTCGGCGTGTACTGTTCGCGGCGCCGCATGCGCGCGACTGCGGCGGCGGCGCCGACGAGGAGGACGCCCATCACGACCGTGCTGACGAGCGACTCAGCGAGTGGCATGGTAGCTTCTGACACCCTCTTTGCCGTGGACTGTCAATAAGGTTCGTGTTGGACTGGGGACGAGACCGGGCATCCGTCGCACCGTCACACCTGGTGTTCGGGAATCCCCGTGAGGCGCTGCATCACGCCGCCGAGCACGAGGCCGTACATGGCGTGCGCGACGAGCGTGACGACGAGGAACACGGAGTTGACGTACATGCTCGCCGCGGGCCAGAAGATGTAGACGAACGCCACCCAGAACAGCGCGCTGATGGTGGCGCCGCGCGCGTACTTCGGTTCCCGCGGCGGGAGGAACGTCGCGGTGACGACGAAGAACAGCGGCAGGACGACGGCGCCGCCCGCGACGAAGAACGCCATGCCGAGCGTCCCGTTGGCGTCCGCGATGACGAGGTCCGCGAACCGTTCCAGCGGCCCCATCTGGAACACGCCGAGGAGGACTGGGATGCCGACGATGACGGGTACCATGACGACGAGGCCGGCGACGCCGCCCGCGACGCCGCTCATGACGGCGCGCGGCGTGAGCGGTTCCTCCTTGTCCGCGAGCACCTGTTCCTCGACGGCCGCCTCGCTAGTAC
>JBDGQF010000195.1:0-13222 GCA_042219255.1 Halobacterium sp.
GCGCCGTTCTCGTCGGTCATCACGATTTCGTCGTAGGCGGCGACCTCGTCGCCGTTCACCGAGACGGTCCGCGTCTCGAGGTAGCTCGTGAACGAGTCCTTGATGCCCTTCTCGGCGTTCTGGACGGCGCTCGTCTGGAGTTCGTAGTAGTAGACGCTCGGCGCGATGACCCACCCGAAGTCCTCGTAGTACGTGTACGAGATGAACTTCTGTTCCATCGGGTTGCCCTCCTGGGTGGTGTCCTCCCACTCGTACTCGCCGACGCCCCACGTCGACCCGTTCCGGATTGCGGGCGACGACTGGATGTTCGCCTTGATGTCCTCGAAGACGCTGAGGCCGGCGTCGTCGACGAGGTTGAAGCCGTCAGGGAGGTTGTGGTGGGAGACGATGCCGGAGTCGAGGTCAGTCACGTACGCGTACCCCGTCTGGCCGATGTAGCCCGGCTGGTGGCTCGCCGAAAGCGTGCCGCTCGGTTCGGTGAAGTTGCCCGCCGTCCCGAACAGCCGCGCCTCGACCTGGTCTTTGACCGCTTGCTGTTCGGCCGCGGACAGCGACTCCCAGTCGCGGCCGTCGTACTGCGCGTCCAGAATCTGGCGCTTCGTCGTCTCGATGGTGTCGTGCATCTGGAGCGCGACGTAGCCGACCTGGCGCTGGCTCTGCTCCTGTATGAGTTCCATCTGGCCGGCGCTTGCGGCCTCGTAGTTCTGCACCGGCGTGGACTCGGCGAGCGCGCGCGCGTCGACCAGGCGCTCGTTCAGGAGGTTCTTGAACTCGCCCTGGCGGGACTGCACGGTGCCGTTCAGGTCGCCCGTAATCTGGTCTTCGAGCGCGGTGGACGTCTGGTCGCCCGCGTAGTCGCCGACGGCCTGCATGTTCTGGAGGCCGGCGACGCCGACGGCGGACACCGGCACCAGCGAGATGACCAGGCACAGCGCGATGAGTTTCGTGCGTATCTTCATTCCCGGCCACCGTGGCTGTGCGCGGTCGACCTGCCGCCGCGAACGCGCGGCGAGCGTTCACGGCAGTATTCGCGTTCTGGAGCTTGTTCTGGACTGGTTTCGAGCGGTGCTGCCACTGACATGCTCGCCCCCTCGCTAGACCCCGGTGTTAAACTTTGCGTGGGTTTCTCACCTACGATAACCTCCGGGTTAGATTCACGACACGTTCCGCGTGAAACCCGGCTGCTAGCTGATTATTTCCCGTTCAGTCGTCGCTCGGGGACGTTGGCTCGTTGAGAGGTCGTCACGACCGCCCGAAAACCTCGTTGCGGTGGCCGGCGGACTACCGCGACAGAACGTACATGGGCCTCGGCGTGGAAACCGGGCCATGGACGAGTTCGACGCGTCTCGGTCGGCCGCCCGCATGCGGGACGCCGAGTCGTCGCTCACCGGCCTCCGCGAGCGGTTCACCGTCCCCGAGGACACCGTCTACATGGACGGGAACAGCCTCGGCGTCCACGGCCAGGACGCCCGCGAGGCCCTGGAGCGCGCCGTCGACCAGTGGCGCGAGCACGGCGTCGAGGGGTGGACTGCGGCCGACCCGCCGTGGTTCGAGTACGGCGAACGCCTCGGCGACCGGCTCGCCGGCGTCGTCGGCGCGAAACCCGCCGAGTGCGTCGCCGCGAACTCCACGACGGTGAACATCCACGCGCTCGTCGGCACGTTCCTCGACGCCGCCGACGGCACCGGAGTGGTCGTGAACGAACTGGACTTCCCGACCGACCACTACGCCGTCCGCTCGCAGTTGCGCGCCCGCGGCCTCGACCCCAGCGAAGACCTCGTGGTCGTGGAGAGCGAGGACGGCCGGACAATCGACACCGAGGCCATCGCGGACGCCGTCACTGACGACACCGCTATCGTGTTCATGCCGTCCGTGCTCTACCGGAGCGGCCAACTGTTCGACCTCGAAACAATCACCGAAATCGCGCACGACCACGGCGCGTTCGCCGGGTTCGACCTCGCGCACTCCGTCGGCGTCGTCGACCACGACCTCCACTTCGACGGCGTCGACTTCGCCGTCTGGTGCAGTTACAAGTACCTCAACGCCGGCCCGGGCGCCATCGGCGGCCTCTACGTCCACGAGGACAACTTCGACCTGCGGCCCTCGATGGCCGGCTGGTGGGGGAACGCCGACGACACCCAGTTCGACCTCCGGCCGACGTTCGACCCCGCGGAGGGCGCGGCGGCGTTCCAGATTGGCACGGTGCCCGTGTTCTCAGCGGCGCCCCTGTTCGGCACGCTCGACGTCGTCGAAGCCGCCGGCGTCGACCAGTTGCGCGAGCACTCCCTCGACCTCACGCGCTACCTCGTCAGCCTCGTGGACGAGCGACTGCCGGAGTGCTCTGTCGGCACGCCCCGCGAAGCCGAGCGCAGGGGCGGCCACGTCGCCGTCGAACACCCGGCCGCCGAGCGCGTGAGTCGCGCGCTCCGCGACCGCGGCGTCGTCGTCGACTACCGGCCGCCGGACGTCGTCCGCGTCGCGCCCTCCCCGTACTTCGTCGGCTTCGAGGACGTCTGGCAGACGGTCGCGGAACTCCGCGCCGTCCTCGACGAGAACGCCCACGAAGCCTACGGCGACGACGGCGAACACGTGACGTGACCCACGTCTCGCGACCGCTCGCTACACCCGGAATTCGAAGCGCGCGCCGCCCGCCTCGCCCTCGGTGAGTTCCGGCGTCCAGCCGTGGGCCTCGGCGACGCTCTTCACGATTGCCAGCCCGAACCCGGTGCCCTCGTCGTTCCGGGACTCCCCGTACTCGAAGACGTCCTCGCGGTCGCCGGCGGGAATCCCGCGGCCGTCGTCCGCGACGAAGAACCCCTCGTCGTCGCCGAGCGCGCCGACAGTAACCGTGACGTCCTCGCCGCCGTGCTCGACCGCGTTCCGGAAGAGGTTCTCCAGCAGCGACCCGAACCGGGACGGGTCGGCCGCCAGTTCGTAGTCCCCTGCGACGTCGAGGCTGGCGTCCGCGGTGTCGACGTTCCCCCACGCGCGGTCGACGGCGTCCCGCAGCGAGAGGTCGCGCGCCTCGTCGAGACTTCGGCCGTGGCGCGCGAGCGCGAGCACGCTCTCGATGATGTCGTTCATGCGGTCGAGAGACTCGTCCATGCGCTGGAAGTACTCGTCGTCGCCGGACTGCTCGGCGAGTTCCAGGTAGCCGCGCGCGACGTTCAGGGGGTTGCGGAGGTCGTGGCTGACGATGGACGCGAACTCTTCGAGGCGGTCGTTCTGGCGTTCGAGTTCGCGCTCGCGCTCCTTCCGGTCGGTGATGTCCGTGTACATCGCGAACCCGTGCACGTTCGGTTCGTCCAGTCGGAACGGCACCACGTCAAGGAGGAAGTCCCGCGGGCCGTCCTCGGTGAGCCGCCGGACTTCGACGTTGATGTTCTGGCCCTCCACGAGTTTCTGGTTGTAGAGGTCGGCCTCCGTCTGGCGCTCCGGCGGGATGATGTACTCGTCGATGTTCTCGCCCTCCAGTTCGTCCTGGTCGTACCCGAACACGTCCTCGAACGCTGGGTTGACCGAGCGCACAATCGGCTCGCCGTCCTGGACGACGAAACTCGCGGTCGGACTCGGGACGTTCTCGAACAGCGCCGCAAGGCGGTTGCGTTCGCGCCGCAGTTCGGACTCGCGGCTGCGGAGGCGCCGCACGTGTTCCGCGCGGTCGAGTGCGGCTTCCGCGTTCGTCGCGAGCACGCGCACCAGGTCGCGGTCGGCGCGCGTGAACCGGTCGGTCTCCGTCGACCCGACGAGCAGGGCGCCGTGGTCGCCCAGCGGGTGGATGATTTCCTCGCGAATCGGCGTCTCGGCGTTGTGGACGTTCTCGTGGTCGGTGACGTCCGCGTACGACGTCGGTTCGCCGGACTCGTAGACGTCCCACGCGAGGCTGTCGCCCGCGCGCAACACGGGGGGTTCTTCGTCCGCCACGAAGTCCGAGACCGACGCCGGCCGGAGTTCGCGCGCGTCCTCGTCCGCGAAGAACACGCCGACGTACGGCAACTCGAGGAGGTCGGCGGCGGCCTCCGTGATGACGTCCGCGATGGCGTCCCGGTCGTCCTCGACGAGCATCCGGCGTGTGGCGTCGTGGAGGCCCGTCAGCGTGTGCTCGCGGTGGTGCTGTTCGGTGATGTCGCTGACCGTCGCGAACGCGTCCGGGCCGTCCTGGCGGAGGAACGGCTTCACGGTCACCTCGTAGACGCCGTCGCCGTCGCCGACGAGGCGCGTCTCGAACGTGCGCGCGGCGTCCCCGGGCGCGAACTGGTCGGCGTCCGCGTCGAAGTACGCCGCCAGCGACTCGCCGCGGAGGTCGGCCTCCGGCGCGCCGAGGAGCGACTCGGCGGCGTCGTTGACGAGGCGGATGTCGCTGGTGCCGGTCGCGTCGACGTCGTAGAGCACGAGCGCGTCGTCGGTCTGCTCGAACAGTTTCCGGAACCGCGCCTCGCTCTCGCGGACGCTGCGCTCCGAGCGGATGCGCTCGATGACCTGGTAGGCGTGCGAGGCGAGCAGTTCCGCGAGTTCGACGTCGTCGTCGTCGAACCCGCCGGGGTCGTCCATGCCCGCCTGGAGCACGCCGATGTCGCCGATGGGGACGCTGATGACCGACCGCGGCGCGCTCTCCGGCGGGTCGTCGACGCGCGGGTCGGTCTCTGCGTCCTCGACGATTATCGACTCTCGGGTCTGGTAGGTCTCGCCCGCGATGCCCTCGTCGGCGGCGATGCCGTCGACGCTCGGCGGACGGCCGCTCCACGACCGCACGGACAGCACGCCGTCCCGTTCGGTCTCCACGACGGCGGACGAGAAGTCGAAGACGGCTTCGGCGGCGTCGGACATCGCGTCGTAGACGGTCTGGACGTCGTCGGCGCGCGCGACCTCCGTCGCGTACGAGAGCAGTTCGCTGCGGTGGTCGCTGCTGTCACTCATCGTCGGCGTTCTCCGGAGAGAGCCGCCGGAACAGGACTTCGTAGTCGTCGTCGTCGAAGTCGCCGACCACGTCGTCGAGGCGGCCGCGGAGTTCGTCCAGGCGCGCTTCGAGTTCGTCGAAGCGCTCGGCGTCGGTGACGCTCGGGTCGTCGGACTCGGTGAGCAGCGCGTGTTTGCGGGCGGCGGCGAAGTACTCCTGGACGGCGTCGTCGTACGCGGAGCGGCGGAGGAGGCGGCTGACGGTCTCGCGGAGGGTCTCGCGGTCGACGGGCTTGCGGAGGTAGTCGTCGAAGCCGAGGTCGAGGATGTCCAGTTCCGGTTCGACGGCGGTCACCATCGCGACGCGGCAGTCGAGGCCGCGCTCGCGGACGGCGTCGAGGACGGCGTCGCCGGAGACGCCCGGCATCTGTCTGTCGAGGAGGACGACGTCGACGTCCTCGTCGAGCGCGTCGAGCGCGCTCTCGCCGTCGTAGGCCGTCTCGACGGTGTATCGGTCTTTGAGCCAGATGGCGTAGAGGTCGGCGAGCCCTTGCTCGTCGTCGACGACCAGTACTGTCGCGTCCTCGGCCGCGCTGTCGGCTGTGCCGTCTCCTGTCATTGTTGTCCGCGTGCCGCGGGTCTGGCAGACCTTTGAAGCGTACCTATTTATCACTTGTTGGTCTCCCGGAAATGTTTTGGCAAGCCTAAAATAGCGCCGGCGGGTAGCGCCACGCGATGACCGACTCTCACGGGGAGTACACGCTCGACGACGTCACCGTCGTCATGGGCACGTACAACGAGGCGGCCGCAATCGAGTCAGTGCTCGACGACATCGAGGACGCCACCGACGGCCGCGCCGACGTCGTCTGCGTCGACAGTTCCAGCGACCGCACGCCCGAAATCGCCCGCGAACGCGGCGCGCGCGTCATCGAACAGGAACCGCTCGGGTACGGCGTCGCCGTCCGGTCGGCGCTGTACGCCGCCGAGACGCCCGTCGTCATCACGACCGACTGCGACGACACGTATCCGATGGAGCGCATCCCTGACTTCCTCGACTACGTCAACGAGGGCTACGACGTCGTCAGCGGCGACCGACTCTACTGGGGCGCCGACGAGATGCCGGCCGTGAACCGCCTCGGGAACGCCGCGTTCGCCGCCATCACGTCTCTCCTCGTCGGCGAACGCGTCCACGACACCACAACGGGGATGCGCGCGTACCGCCGCGAGGTCGTCGAGGACGTCGACTGGACGCAGAACACCGGCCTCTCCGCGGAACTGCTGATTCGGCCGCTGTGCCGCGACTACGACGTCCTCGAAGTCCCCATCGAGTACGACGAGCGCCTCGGCGAGACGAAACTCGACCCCCTTGAGGGCGGCGCGGAGATTCTCGGGTCGATTCTGAAGGTCTGCGCGGAAGAACGACTGTTCAAGCGCTAATTCCCGACGCTTCCGCCGTCTCGTCCCATAACTATATCTCGGTGGCCGGCGTACCTGCCACATGGAAAAAGTAATGAACAATAATAAATCTTCTGCGGGCGGCCGCTCCGGCCTCGGGAACGCGCTCGCCGCGCTCGACCACTACGTCGGCGACCTCTACTCGATTGCGTGGAAAGTCGGCCTGTTCTTCGCCGTCTGGATTACGGGGTCGTACCTCTGGATGACGAACGCCGCCACCGGCGTCGGCGTCCAGGTCACGGCAATCGCGTTCTGGTTCGGGTGGCTGTTCCTCGGCGCCACCGTCGCCCTCGGCGTCGTCGTGATACTGATGGGCCTCGTCGACCGCGTCCGCCTCTCGCGCAGCAAGCGCAAGTACTGACGCCCCGGGGACTCCTTCTCAGTCCGCTCCCGGCCCGGACTGCCGCACAGTCACGTTCATGTACGCGCCCTCCGGCCCGACGCCCGGGACGTACGCCGCGCCACCGCCGCAGTCCCGGAGGTCGGTGCAGAGTTCCTGGTACGGCGTCAACGTCCGGTACTCGCCGCCGTCGGCGCTCACGGGGAACCGGACGCGGTACGAGAACCCGGCGCCGTAGCCGCCGTCGACGAGCGCGTCCACGGTCACGCTGTCGCCGTCACTGACCGGGAGCGACGCGTTCCCGGTCGCGGTGACGTCGCCCGCGAGGCGGACGCGGCCGTCCCGCACGACCACGCGCACGTCCGCCCGCTCCCTGCTCGCGGCGCCGTCGACGGTGTAGTAGACGCGGTCGTCACCAACCGAGAGCGTCAGCGTCACGCTGTCCGTCCAAGACGGCAGGCCGAGCGCAGCGTCCACGGTCAGCGACTCGCCGGACGCCACCGACACGCGCCGCAACGCCGGACTGATTGGCTCGTCGCCGTACGGCGACCACGACCCGCGGTACACGTACCGGTAGAGGTCGCGTCCCGGGTACGCGTCCGCCACGGCTAGCTGGTGGTCGTCGAGCGCGTACACCGCCCGGCCGTCGAAGTCCGGCGCGTTCCGCAGGTACTGGAACGGGTGGTTCAGCCAGTCGCCGTACGGGTCTGGCAGGAACACGACGCTGTCCGCTGGCGGCCGCGGTTCGAACGGCTCGTACGCCGCCTCGTAGTAGTCCGTGAGTTCCGCGTTCTCCGCGACGTTCTCCGCGGTCGGCGAGACTGCCGCGCCCGCGAGCGCGCCGCTCGTCGCGAGCAGGAGCGCGACGGCGACGACTCGCGCCCGCCTGCCGGTGACGCGGCCGTCCAGGAAGCGGCGCGTCCGGTCGAGGACAGCGAGTACGCCCGCGCCGGCGAACGCGCTCACGGGCACGAGCAGGTCGAAGTGGTAGTGCGGGCCGAGCGTCGAAATCAGGCCGTCGCCGGGCGCCTCCAGGTCGCCGAGGACGTTCAGGTTCCCCCAGAAGTAGACGTTCCCCACTATGACGGTCGCGGCGACGCCGGCGAGGACGGCCTGCTGCCAGCGCCACCCCCTGCGGTGGGTCGCGACACCGCCGGCGACGGCCAGCGGCGCGCCGAGCACGCCGAACGGCGCCCACTCGGTGACGAATGTCCAGACGACGCGCGCGTTCGCGCGGAGCGCGAGACTGACCGTGTAGTTGCGCTCGTAGTCCAACAGTTGGCGCTCGCCGAACCCGAGGCCGTCCAGTGGGGCGAACGCCTGGTAGGGGAACAGCAGCGGGTCGCCGGTGACGACGGCGTTGTATCCGAGCGTCACGCCGACGCCACACAGGCCGAGCGCGGCCGTCACGAGGCGGCGACTCGCGGTGGGCGTGAGTTCGTAGTCGCGCGCGAACGCCCGCAAGGGCTCGGGGAGCGTCCAGACGGCGTGCGCGATGAACGGCGCGGCGAACAGGACTGCGGTGTACGACCGCGAAAAGAACGCCACTCCGACCGCGGCGCCCGCGACGGCCGCCCACCGCACGCTCCCCGTGCGCTCCGCGCGGAAGTACGCGAGCGCGAACGCGAGGTTCAGCATCGTGGTCGGCGCGTACGGCAGGAACACCGCGGACTGTACGAGGAACAGCGGCGCGGTGACGAGCGCGGCGGCCGCCAGCACCGCCGTCCGGTGGTCGAACGCCTCGCGCACGACGCCGTACAATAGCGCGGCGTTCGCGGCCGCGACCGCGGGGAGCGCGTACCGGAACGACCCCGCGAGTTCGCCGAGCGCGTACACCGCGGCGGTCACGGGCGCGTACTTCGAGTAGAGGCCCCGCGGGGAGTCCACGAAGAACCACGGGCGGAACGCGCCGTCCACCGGCGGCCGCAGGAACAACTGGCCGTCCAACAGCATCGCCGCCTGCTGGAGGTAGACGCCCTCGTCGTGGTTCGTGGAGTGGTACGGGAAGACGGTGACGGAGAGCGCGTACGCCGCGACGGCGGCGACCACCGCGAACCCCAGGGGTGTGAGCGGGACGGGACTCGCGTCGCGGACGCGGCGCTGGAGGCCCGAGAGCGCCGCGAGGAGCGAGTCGTCGCCGCTGCCGCCGGTCATTTCTCCGCGGGATACCACGCCAGCGAGTGGTCGGACACCAGGTCGACGGTGACCGGTTCGCCGACGTCCATGTCCTCGGCGTGGTTGTGGAGGCAGCGCACCACGTCGCCGTTGTCGAGTTCGACGTGGTAGATGAACGACGGTCCCGTGTACTGGCGGCGGACGATGGTGCCGTCCGCGTTCGCTTCGTTCGCGGGCACGGCGCGCAGGTCGTCCGGCCGCACCAGGACGTCCACCATCGCGCCCGTGTAGCCGTCCGAGAGTCCCTTCAGGAGCGTGCGGTCGTAGTTCCCGATGCACGTGTCGACCGTCTGTTCGCCGACGCGCGCCGACAGGAAGCCCGCCTGCCCGAGGAAGGACGCGACGAACCGCGACTCCGGGTGTTCGAAGACGCCCTCCGGGTCGCCGACCTGTTCGAGGCGGCCGTCGTCGAGCACGGCGACGCGGTCGGAGATGGAGAGCGCTTCCTCCTGGTCGTGCGTGACGGAGACGGCGGTGACGCCTGCCTCCTTGAGGATGCGCCGGACTTCCTCGCGCATCTCCACGCGCAGGCGCACGTCGAGGTTCGAGAACGGTTCGTCCAGCAGGAGGATGTCCGGTTCGGGCGCGAGACTGCGCGCGAGCGCGACCCGCTGCTGCTGGCCGCCCGACAACTGGTCTGGCGACCGGTCGCCCATCCCCGGCATGTCCACGAGGTCGAGGAGTTCCTCGACTCTCGCGTCCTTCTCGTCGCTGCCGGCGTCCTTCAGGCCGAACGCGACGTTCTCCCGCACGGAGAGGTGGGGGAACAGCGCGAAGTCCTGGAACACGATGCCAACGCCGCGGTCTTCGGCTTCCACGAACCTCGACGGGCCGGCGACCTCGTCGCCAGCGAGCGTAATCCTACCCTCGCTCGGGCGTTCGAGGCCGGCGAGCATCCGCAGCGTCGTCGTCTTCCCGCAGCCCGAGGGCCCGAGCAGCGTGAGAATCTCGCCGTCGCGGACGGCGAGCGAGAGGTCGCGGACGGCCGTCTCGGCGCCGTAGCGTTTCGTGACGCCGTCCAGTTCGAGGACGGCGTCGACTGTCGGGCCGTCGTCGCTGTCCGGGGTGGCGTCCGCGTCCTGCGTCGTCGTGAGTTCGCTGTCAGCCATTGTATCGTTCTTGCGCGAGGATGACGACCATCGAGAGCGCCGACACGCCCACGAGCACGAGCGCGGGAATCGCGGCCGCGCCGTACGAGCCAGCCTCCCTGACGAGCCAGATGTAGGAGACGAGGGTTTCAAAGCCTATCGGACTCAGCAACAGCGTCGCCGGCAGTTCCTTCATCGTCGTGAGGAAGACGAGCGCGGCGCCGGCGGCGACGCCGGGCGCGATGAGCGGCAGCGTCACCTCGCGGAACGCGCCCGTCGACGACCGGCCGAGCGTGCGCGCGGCCTCCGTCAGCTTCGGGTCGACCTGGAGGACGGACGACCGAATCGTCCCGACGGCCTGCGGGAGGAAGCGCACGACGTACGCGAACACGAGCAGTGGCACCGTCTTGTACACCGACCGGAGCAGACCCTCGACGGACGCGGCGCCGAACGGCAGCCACCACGTGAGGAGGTCGGCGCTCGTCGTGAGGTAGATGAGCGCGAGGCCGAGCACGACGCCCGGTACGGCGTAGCCGACGTACGTGAGGCGGTCGACGACCGTCGACAGCGCCGAGTGCGAGCGCGCGCCGTAGCCGGCGACGGGCAGCGCCATCAGGGTCGCGGCGAGCGCGGCGGCGACGGCGACTTTCAGGGAGTTCCACGCGACGCCCGGGTCGAACTGGAACACAGTCTCGCCGCCGCGGTGCAGCCACCAGCCGAGCACGCCCAGCGGGACGCCCAGGCAGAGCACGGCGACCAGCGAGCAGAACGCCAGCGCCGGCCACTTCCACGCCCCGAGTTCGATGCGGTTCGGCTGGCGCGACCCGCGGGAGATGTAGGCGGTGGTCGACCCGCCGATGCGGGACTCCAGCGCGAGAATGACGGCGACGACGGCGAGTAACTGGAGGGAGAGCATCGCCGGGTAGCCCTCGGGGACGCCGAGGCTGCGCTGCGCGACGTAAATCTGCTGGGTGAACACCTGGTAGCGCATCAGCGCGGGCGTCCCGAAGTCCGAGAGCGCGTACAGGGACGCCAGTAGCGTGCCGGCGGTGATGCCGGGGAGAATCTGGGGGAGAGTGACGCGCTTGAACGCCTCCCAGCGCGAGTGGTTGAGGGTGCGCGCGGCCTCGACGAGCGTGCCGTCGAAGGACAGGAGGGCGGCGCGCGTCGTCAAGAACACGTACGGGTACGTGAACAGCACGAGCACGAGCGCGGCGCCGTGCAGCCCGTAGATTTCGGGGAGTTTCTGGACGCCGAGGGGCGCGAGCAGGTCGGCGAGTTCGCCGCGCGGCCCGAACGCCGCGATGAACGTGAACGCGCCGATGTAACTCGGGACGACCAGGGGGAGCGCGCCGACAATCGTCCAGAACCGTCGGAACGGCAGGTCGGTCTGGACTGTGAGGACGGCCAGCGGCACGCCGACGGCGACGCAGCCGACGGTGACGATGCCCGTGAGGACGAGGCTGTTGACGAGCACCTGGACGCTGCTCTGCTGGGTGACGAGGCCGAGCAGGTGGCCGAGGCCGTAGTCGGACGCGCGCACGAGGAGGACGACCAGGGGGAGCGAGACGACCGCCGCGACGGCGCCGGCGACGACTGCGAGCGAGAACCCGGTGGCTCCGTCGTCCTCGCTGCCGGTGTCGTTCCGGAGCCTGTCGAGGCGGTCGCTGGTGGCCATCTACGCGAGGATGCCGACGTCGCGCAGCAGTTCGAGCGTGGGCTGGACGTCCGAGAGCTTCTGGAGGTCGAGTTCCGGCGGGTTCAGTTCGTCGAGCGTCGGGAGCGGGCCGACGGGCTTGACGCCGGGAATCATCGGGTACGCGAACCCGCGGGTCGCGAGGAACTCCTGTGCTTCCGCGGAGAGCAGGTGGCGGACGAACAGTTCGGCGAGGTCTGGGTCGCTGGCACCGCTGAGGACGGCGGCGCCGGACGCGTTCACGAGCGAGCCGGCGTCGTTCTCAGTGAACGCGAGGTCGATGGGGGCGTCCGGCCGGTCGGCGAGCACGAGGATGGCGTAGTAGTGGTTCCCGAAGCCGGCGCCGATTTCGCCGTTCGCGGTGGCTTGCGCGACGAGGTACTCGTTCTGGTAGCGCGAGACGCCCTGGTCGAGCATGCCGTTGAGCCACTCGCGGGTGGCTTCGTCGCCGCGGAGCTGGCGCATCGCGGTGACGAACCCGTGGAACGCGCCGTACGTGGGCGCCCAGCCCATGGCGTCGGCGAACCGGGACTCGGTCGCGAACGCGTCGATGCTCGTCGGCATGTCGGACTCGCTGAACTGGTTGGTGTTGTAGGGAATTGCGCGCGACCGGCCGGCGACGCCGACCCACTGGTCGTTCGGGTGGTAGCGGTCGAAGACGGGGTCGGTGGTCTCGCTGGAGAGTTTCGTGGTGGCGCCGTTCTCCGCGACGTACGCGAGCGAGCCGGCGTCGACAGACCAGAAGACGTCGGCCTGCGTGGTGCCGCTCTCGTGTTCTTTGACGATGGTGTTCGCGAGCTGGGAGGACGGCTGCGGGTCCCAGGTGGCCTCGAAGCCGTCGTAGTACTGGTTGAACAGCTCCATGAGGTTGACGTAGCGGCCGCCTTCGCCGCCGCCGAGGTAGACGGAGAGCTGGCCGTCGAGGTCGGGGAGGTCTTCGATGGAGGTGCCGCCGGGCGCGGGGCGGTCGGCGACGAACGCGCCGGAGCCGCGGAAGTCCGCGAGCGTGGGTTTGTCGCCGTCGCCGTTCCCGTCGCCGCCACCGCCGAGGACGTCCGAGAGTCCAGAACAGCCCGCGAGTGCGGTCGTGGAGGCGACGCCTGCCGCCGCGAGGAACCGGCGACGCGACTGACTAGTGCGCTCTCTCATACCATGAATTAGGCCGGCCTAAAACCTTTATAGCTACCGGTTCCGCGCGCGCCGCCGTCAGTCGTCCGCGGGCGCGGCGACCGCGCGGTCGGCGAGCGCGTCACAGCACGCCACCCAGTCGAGGAGGTACTCGCCGCACTCGTTGAGGAACGCGCCGTTGTTGTACTCCGAGTAGTCGCCCTCCGCGAGGCGTTCACCGACGGCGCGCGCGACGGCCGCGTACGAGTCCTCGTCGGGGTCGACCCCGGCGACCTCCTTCCAGAAGTGCTCGTTCAGTTCGAGGCCCGCCACCTCGTTCGCGAGGTCGTCGAACGTCGACCGCGGCGCCTTGTTGTGCTCGCACAGCGGGAACCCGTTGTAGACGTCGGCGCCGACGACGTCCGCGGCGCGCTTCAGGAGGACGCCGCTCCAGATGTCGTCGAA
>JBDGQF010000093.1:0-13115 GCA_042219255.1 Halobacterium sp.
CTCTCGCAGTCGTACGGCGCGCCGTTCATGGCGCTCGTGCTCGTGAGCTTCCTCCTCACGTCGACGGACACGGCCGTGCGCCTCGGCCGGTACATGATGGAGGAAATCGTCGGCCTGGAAGCCGGCAAGACCGCGTCCGGGTTCGAGGGCATCGGTGACGGCCCGCGGGCGGCGCTGGCGAGCCTCGGCCGCGGCCGGTACACGAACCCGCTCGTGCAGGCCGTGCCGGCGTACCTCATGGTCATCTCCGGCGAGTGGCTGACGCTGTGGGCGTTGTTCGGCGGTGCGAACCAGCTGCTGGCCGCGCTCGCGCTGCTGACCGCCACCGTCTGGCTCGCCAACTGGGACGACAACAAGCAGCTCGTCTCCACGGGCGTGCCGATGGCCATCATGGTGACGATTACCGTGCTCGGGCTGTCGTGGCTCGCGCTGTACAGCAACCTCTACCAGAGCCTCATCCAGGGCGGCGCGGAGGGCACCGCGGCAATCGCGTCCTCCGTCGTCCAGATGGTGCTCGCGTTCGTCCTCATCGGGCTCGCGCTGTCGCTGGTGAAGAAGGGCTACGAGAACATCAGCACGGTCCGAGAGCGCGGTGGCGCTGCCGCAGCGGAACCGAGCGACGACTGACCGACCACCCGCTTCCTGCAGTTATTTTTCCGCGCCGACAGCGACCGCTACGCGTCCCGCGTGACGTCGCCGAACGGCGGCGTCCAGTCGTCCGGACTGGTCGCCATCGCCGTCACGGAGTCGTTGCCGGTGCGGACGCGCGCCCTCGCGACCGCTCGCTCGCTGCCGTCGACCGTCGCCGTCGTCCGTTCGCGCGTCGTCTCCGTGCCGAGCAGCGTCGTCGAGCCGTCCGTGTTCCAGCCGTCCACTGACTGCACGTTGGCGTCCAGGGCGGTGGCGACCACTCTAGTGGCGTCGACGGCGGTCAGCGGGTCGCGGACTACTTCCGGTTGCTCGACGACCGTGACCGCCGGCGCGGTCAAGAGACCGAACCGGTGGCCGGCACCGTCCCCGTAGACGCGCTGGAACACCGTCGCCGTGACGTCCTGCTGTGAACTCAACTGGACGTCCCCCGAGAGGTCGACCTGTATCGTCGTCTCGACGGTCACCTCCGAGGACGCGACCTGCGTGTACTCGCCGCCTGTCGGCAGGACGGCGGGCGCGTCAGCGCTCGCTTCTATCGGCCCGTCGTCTTTCGGCAGGACGTTACACCCGGCCAGTGCCGCGGTGGCGCCGACGAGGACGTCGCGACGGCTCACAGCGTTCCGCATACCCACTCATTGTGAGGGACTACCAAAAGCGTCTAGCGATACGGGTGAGCAGCCCCGGTTCCGGCTGGTCGACGTCCTCCCAGAGCACGAACGCCTCCGCGACGTCCGCCGCTTCGCCCGCGACGCACTCCTGTTCGTCCGGCACGACCACGACGAGGTTGACCTCGTAGTGGCCGTAGTACCCGAACTTCAGGAGCGTGCGCTCGCGCTGGCCGTCCACGAACTCGCGGACGTCGTCGGTCAGTTCGTCGGCGACCAGGACGAACGTGAAGTCCGTCCGGTAGTGCTCTTCGTTGGCCGTCACGCGCTCGTCGGCGAGTTCGTGGCCGAGGTCGACGAGCCGCTGCAGCTCGTCGACGGTCGGTCGCTCCTCGCGGCGCGCGTACAGGTACTCCTCGGACTCGTGGCCCGCGTACGACAGCGCCGGGTGGAAGAACTGCTTCTGGTTCAGCACGCGCATCTCGCCGTACATCGCCCACTGCTCGCCGCGGAGTCCGTGGTCGCGCTCCAGCGTGTAGTTGTACATCAACCGGTCGCTCACGCGGTCGAGGTACGGGTCGTCCTCCCAGTACGGGACGTTCTCGACGACTTCGTCGGGGAGTTCGGACTTCGGCACCGCGCCGTCGAGCGGGTCTTCCCAGTCGTCGGCGCCGTAGTCCGTGGCCGCGCCGCCCGCCCCCTGTTCTCCGGCGTCGCTCATCGGTGGCGTGGCGGGCGTGGTCGACCGGCGGTCGTCGGTGGCTGTTCCGTGCCTCGGCGTCGCATACCGATGAGATGCCGGTTTGGCCGCTTAAACGCGTCGGTCGGTCGACCAGTCGCCCGGCAGTTATTTGGTGTGCCAACGCAAACCACTGTGCAACGACATGGCCAAAGACACCGAAGCGTGCGGCCGTTGTTCGATGACCGTGGTCGTGGACGCCGTCGACGAGGCGGACGCCGACCGCGACCCGTTCGGCGACGAACGCATCGAGGTCGACCAGCGTGAGATGGAGCGCGCGTCCCCCGACGCCTGGATTGGCCGGCTGTCGGGTCGCGTGAACGCCGCCGTGAGCCGCCTGGTCTGGGGCCAGTAACGCCAGCCGGAGCACCCAATTTTGCCCACGGCCGGAGCGGCCCACCACGGGTCACGTCCGCGCGACGGCGCTCGCCGGGGCTTTGCCACGCCAGTCGCTCACTGGAGCGTCACGACGTACGTCAACGCGAATAACAGGATTGCGCCAGTCGCAACGTTCAGCAGTGACAACTCCGCCGCACCGACGACGCTCAGTCCCCAGACGACTATCGCGGCGAACGTCGTGGACAGCAGGACGTTCAGCGCGACGAGCACGCGGGGGTCGCCCTGCGACCCGCTCGCTCCCGCATCGAATCCGTCAGCGTCGCTCATGGCGTCGAACGGTGTCCGCCGAACTTAACGCTTTGCCAGCGCACCGACGATGGACGTGAAGAACCGCGACGGCGACCCCGTCGACCCGATTCCGTTCCTCGTCTGCGCGTGCCTAGCGGTGATGCTGTCGTTCTCGCTCGGTCCGCTGTACGGCGCCGCGTACGGCCTCTCCGTACGGGTGTCGCTGGCCGTCGCGGCCTGTTGTTCGTTCGGCGCCGTCGCCGCCGGGTTCTACCGACTGGTGTGGACGGCGACGCCGCGCGCCGTCACGACGCCCGCACAGCCACGGTTCCAGCGCCTCCTCTACCTCGCGGTCGCGTTCGGCGCCGTCGTCGTGGGGCTCTCGGTGCCGCTGCTGTTCTAGTCGCCGACGCGCGCCGACACGGTGATTTACGACCCCCGGCGTCCTGAGGGTGGGTATGCGCGAAGTCGAGGCCGACCGGTTCGTGATGGCGCGACCGCCGGCCGTCCACCGGGCGCTGTCGCCGCAGCGAGTCGTCGAGGCCGAAGGCACGTTCACCGTCACGGACGTCGAGGAGACCGACCGCGGGACCGTCGTCACGGCGACCGGGCCGGGGATGGCGGTGCCGTTGCGCTTCGAGTCCCGCGAGGACGGCCTCTGGTACACCGCGGAGGGCGACGTCGGCCCGTTCGACCACCTGGAGACCGAGATTACCGTGACGGCCGAGGGGAACGGCTCGCGGGTGCGGATGCGGTCGACGGTGTCCCTGAACGTCCCGCTGCCGTTCGTCGACCGGATTGCCGGGTGGAAGCGCCGCCGCGAACTCGAACGCGCGCTCGACGAAATCGTCGCGGACGTCCCGTAGTCCGGCGGCGGCACGGGGTGGCCGCCGATATGCGGGCGAGTCCGGCCGTGTAGCCGGCGTACACGTCCGCACAAGGATTAAGTTCCTCGTCACCACACATCGACCATGAGCATTCTTGGCACGGTCAAGGAGGCGTTGACGTCGGAGCCGAGCGCGAAGTCGCGCCCGGACGACGGCAGCAAGGGCGCGTACTGGTGTGACGACTGCGACGTCCGGGTCCGGGACGTCGACCTGGAGGGCGACGAGACGTGTCCGGAGTGCGGCGAGGAGATGCGGTTCGAGCACGCTTCGGGCCGGTCGTGCGCCTGCTAGACGGCTAGCATCTCGCTGCGGCGCTGTTCCGGGGGCGGCGCGCGAGTCGGTGGACTCCCCCTGCGACAGGTTTTAATCCGTGTCACGACCAAACACGATTCAGTATGGAGCTGGCAGACCGAATTGAACGCGCCCGCCGCGCGCTCCGCGAGTGGGCCCGCGGCCTCTACCACGGCATGATTACGCACCCGGCCTACGAGAAAATCGAGAAGGAAGCCGAGGACGTCGAGGACGCGTTCATGCTGGCCTGCTTCCCGGACGCGTTCGGCATCCCGTCGCCCGTCTCGTACTACACTGCGGAACTGCTGCCGTACCTCGAAGACACCTTCGAGGCGTGGGAACGGCGGCTCTGGGACCGCGGGACGTACCTCGAACGCAAGGGCCAACAGTACCACTTCTGATGGAGCCATTCGTCTTCTTCGGCGGGAAGGGCGGCGTCGGCAAGACCACCGTGTCGTGCGCGTACGGCGTGAAGTCCGCGCGCGCCGGCCTGGAGACACTCGTGGTCTCCACCGACCCCGCGCACTCCGTCTCGGACGTCTTCGACCAGTCGTTCAGCGACGACGCCGCGCCGGTCGACGGCGTCGACGGCCTGCACGCGATGCAAATCGACCCGGACGCGGAAGTGCAACGGCACCTCGACGGCATCCGCTCGGGGCTCTCCGAGCAGGTGTCGGCGGCGATGGTGAACGAAATCAACCAGCAACTCGAAATGGCCCACCAGACGCCGGGCGCCTACGAGTCCGCGCTCTTCGACCGGTTCGTGGACGTGATGCGGAACGCCGACGAGTACGACCGCGTCGTCTTCGACACCGCGCCGACCGGCAGCACGCTCCGGTTGCTCGGCCTGCCGGAGTTCCTCGAGGGCTGGATTGACCGCCTGATGCACAAGCGCAAGAAGAGCATCGACCTCTTCGAGAAGGCCGCCATCGGGAACAACGAACCGCGGCGCGTGATGGACGGCGACCCCGTACTGGCGCGCCTCCAGGAACGCAAGGAGTTCTTCGAGTTCGCGGGCGGCGCGCTCGGCGAGGACGCGGCGTTCTTCCTCGTGTTGAACCCAGACCAGTTGTCCGTCAACGAGACCGGCCGCGCCATCGAACAGCTGCGCGAGCGCGACCTCTCCGTGCGCGGCCTCGTCGCGAACAAACTCACGCCGGAGCCAGACCCCGAGGAGGACGGCCGCGGCGCGCGCTACCTCCGCGACCGCGTTGCGACCGAGACGCGGCGCCTCGAAGAAGTCCGGGAGTCGTTCGACCCGCCGCTGGTCGCGGAAATCCCGACGCGCACGGCGGAAGTGAAAGGCGACCTGTTGTCGGACATCGCGGACGAACTCGACATCGAGACCAGGGCAGAGGCGCCGACGTTCGTCTGACGCCAGCCGCCACCGGCCAGCGTCTTCCGCTCCGTTCGCTTCAATCCTGTCGTCTGTTCACTGGTCGTCCGGTTCGTAGGGCACGGCGTCGTCCTCGGCGGGCGGCGCGCCGACGGCGAGCAGTTCCACCGCCTCGTCGGCGTCTTCGGGGTTGTGCGCGCGGTGCGGGCTCTCCGGTTCCGCGGCGAACAGTTCGCCCTCGGCCACCTCGAACGTCTCCTCGGGCGTCTCCACGGACAGCGTCCCGGACACCACGTAGAACACTTCCTCCTGGGTCTCGTGGTAGTGGTAGGCCAGTGGTACCTGCTCGCCGGGGTCGGCCCGGAACACGTTCACGGCCATGTTCTCCAGGCCCGCTGGCTCCGTGAGCGAGCGGTACTCGCAGGGCCGTCCCTCCGGCACGTCGACGTCGTCGGGGTCGATGATGCGGTATCCCATACCCACGCATGTCGGATGCGGGCCTAAAGCCCATCGCGTCCCGGCAGAATCGGCGCCGTCCGGCCGGCGCGGAGAGCAGTCAGGCGTCTGACGGGGCGTTACGTTCATTGCCCCCTCTCCCCTATCCACGGGTAGGGAATGCGCCGGGACTACTTCGAATTGGACGTCACGAACGTCGACTGGGTCGAGGACGACGGCGAACCGCGGAAGCCGGACGTCGTCATCGAGTTCACGGGGGCGGCCGCGGAACTCGAAGACCGACTCACTGACAGGGACGGCAACCGCCTGGACGCCGGCGAGACGGACGCCACGTTCAGGCTGACAGACGACGTCGACGACCCGGACGCCGACGGCGTCGTCGCCGTCACGAACCGCATCACGGGGGAGTTCGTCCTCGAACTGAACGAGGACGCCGAGGACGTCCTGAAGTTCGTGCGCGCGGCGCGCCGCTACGGGGAGGCCACCGGCGACGACGGCCAGTACCGCGTGGAGATTCGCGTGGACGGCGAGGAACTGGTCGTCTACGAGAAGTCGACGTTCCTCGTGTACAGCGAGGACGGCGACCTGCTCCGGAGTCACAGCCTCATCCCGAGCGGCATCGAACTCTGACCGGCCCCGTCGACTCGTTTTCGCGGACGGGCCGGAACACCCGAACCTAAGTGAGCGCGGGCGCTCCCCCCGCGTATGGACCTCTTCGGTACGGCAGGGATTCGAGGGAGCGCGGTCGCCGACGTCACGCCAGACCTCGCGGTCGCGGTCGGCGCCGCTGCCGGCAGGGACGCGCGCGGCGACGACGAGGAGTTCGTGGTGGCGCGGGACGGCCGCGAGACGGGGCCGGCGCTCGCGGCGGCGACGACGGCGGGCCTGGAGGCCGCGGGGATGCGCGTGCTGCGCGCCGGCGTGCTGCCGACGCCGGCGCTCGCGTACGCTTCGCAGGGCCGCCGCGGGGTGCAGTTGACCGCGAGCCACAACCCGCCGGAGGACAACGGCATCAAACTGTTCGTGGACGGCACCGAGTACGACCGCGACCGCGAGCAGACTATCGAGGACTACGTGGAAGCAGACCCGCAGTACGCGTCGTGGGCGGAGTGGGGGGAGACCGAGTCCGTGGACGTGCTGCCGGACTACCGGCAGGCGGTCGTCGACTACGCGGAGGGCCACGGCGGGCCACTGGACGGACTGACGGTGGCGGTGGACTGCGGGAACGGCGTCGCCGGCCTCGCGACGCCACAGGTGCTGCGCGAACTCGGCGCACACGTCGTGACGCTGAACGCGAACGTGGACGGCCACTTCCCGGGGCGACCGAGCAAGCCGACGCCGGAGACGGTCACAGACCTCCGCGAGTTCGTCGCGGACGGCGGCGCTTCCTTCGGCATCGCGCACGACGGCGACGCCGACCGCATCGTCATCGTGGACGGGGACGGCGACGTCGTCCACGAGGACACCGTACTCGCCATCCTCGCGGAACACTACACCGAACACAGCGACGCCGACGACCCGGTCGTCGTGACGACGCCGAACGCGTCCGGCCGCATCGACGAGCAAGTCGAGACAGCGGGCGGCCGCGTCGAGCGCGTGCGCCTCGGCGCGCTCCACGAGGGCATCGCCGACGCGCGAGAGGACGGCGGCGACGTGGTGTTCGCCGCGGAACCCTGGAAGCACATCCACACCGCGTTCGGCGGCTGGATTGACGGCGTCGCGTCCGCCGCGGTGCTCTCCCGCCTCGTCGCCGACGCCGGCGGCCTCGGAGCGCTCCGCGACCCGGTGACCGAGCGCCCGTACCGGAAAGTCAGCGTGGAGTGCCCGGACGACGCCAAGGACGCAGTGATGGCGCAACTCGCGGACAACCTCCCAGAGGCGTTCACGGACGCCGACGTCGACACCGAGTACGGCGTCCGCCTCACGTTCCCGGACGCGTCCTGGACGCTCGTCCGGCCGAGCGGCACCGAACCCTACGTCCGCGTGTACGCAGAGAGCGACGACGTCGACGCGCTCGTCGACGACGTGACGGCCGTCGTCGAGGACGCCGTCGCGGCCGCAGTCGACGCGTAGCTACAGCCGCTAGACTATATATCTTTCCGGTCAGAGTACGTACCCGATTCGCCCGCAGACGCGGGTGTCACGCCGTTGCACGCCGGTTGGCCGGTTCGATAGTTTTATGGACGCATACCCAAATCTATGTGCTATCAATGAGGGACTTCGACAGGCGCGAATTCATCAAGACCACGGGCGTACTCGGGACCGCGGGACTGGCCGGCCTCGCCGGCTGCACTGGCGGCCCCGGCGGCAGCAGCGACGAGACGACCACGCAGGAAGACACCGCGACGACCACGGAGAGCGACTCCGGCGGCGACCAGACCACGACCCAGGACTCCGGCGGCGACGACGTCACCCACGTCGGCATGGTGTACGCGACGGGCGGCCTCGGCGACGGCTCGTTCAACGACCAGGCCCAGAGCGGCATCAAGAAGGCGGCCAGCGAGTTCAACGTCGAGTACAGCGAGTCCCAGCCCGACGAAGTCGCGCAGTTCAGTAACTACCAGCAGCAGTACGCGAGTTCCACCGACCCCAACTACGACCTCGTGTCCTGCATCGGGTTCCTGCAAGCGGACTCCCTCTCGGAGACCGCGTCGAACTACCCAGACCAGGACTTCCAGATTGTCGACAGCGTCGTCGACGCCGACAACGTCGGCAGCTACATCTTCCGCGAAAACGAGGGCTCGTACCTCGTCGGCGTGCTCGCCGGCCAGCTCACGACGATGAGCTTCAGCGCGGGCGCCGGGTCGACGCAGTCCGACTCCACGAACGTCGGCTTCGTCGGCGGCGTCGAGAGCGGCCTCATCAAGAAGTTCGAAGCCGGCTTCAAGGCGGGCGTGAAGGCCGTCGACAGCAACATCGACCTCCAGTCGTCGTACGTCGGCGACTTCAACGACCCGAGCGGCGGGAAGGAGGCCGCGCTCTCGATGTACACTTCCGGCAGCGACATCGTCTACCACGCCGCCGGGAACACCGGCACGGGCGTCTTCCAGGCCGCCCAGGAAGAGGGCCGGTTCGCCATCGGCGTCGACCGCGACCAGTCCGTCACGAAGTCCAGTTACGCGAACGTCATCCTCGCGAGCATGGTCAAGCGCGTGGACACCGCCGTCTACAACGCCGTGAAGGCGAAAGTCAACGGCAACTTCCAGGGCGGCGCGACGACCACGCTCGGCCTCCCCGAGAACGGCGTCGCGTGCGTGTACGGCAAACAGCTCGGCTCCGAGATTCCCAGTGACGTGAAGTCGGCGGTGAGCGACGCCCGGCAGGGCATCATCGACGGCGACATCACCGTCCCGCAAGACCCGTCGAAGGTGTAGGTCGGCGCGAGCGGCGCGCACTCACAACCACATTCTGTACGCAATGACGCAAACGGAAACAGCCGTCCGACTCGAAGCAATCACGAAACGGTTCCCCGGCGTCGTCGCGAACGACGAAGTCGACCTGACCGTGGAACGCGGGTCTGTGCACGCGCTCCTGGGGGAGAACGGCGCGGGGAAGACGACGCTGATGAACGTCCTCTACGGGCTCTACCAGCCCGACAGCGGCCGCATCGTCGTGGACGGCGAGGAACGGGACTTCTCGTCGCCGCGGGACGCCATCGACGCCGGCGTCGGCATGATTCACCAGCACTTCATGCTCGTGGACACCATGACCGTCGCCGAGAACATCGCGCTCGGCAACGAACCGACGAAGTGGGGCGGCCTCGCCGTCGACCGCGACGCCGCGCGCCGCGACGTCGTCGAACTCAGCGACCGGTACGGGTTCGACGTCGACCCAGACCAGGTGGTCGCGGACGCCAGCGTCGGGGTCCAGCAGCGCGTCGAAATCCTGAAAGCCCTCTACCGGGGCGCTGACGTCCTCATCCTCGACGAACCCACGGCCGTGCTCACGCCCCAGGAGGTCGACGACCTCTTCGACGTCCTCGAAGAACTAACCGACCAGGGGAAGACGGTCATCTTCATCACGCACAAACTCGGCGAAGCGATGCACGCCGCCGACGACATCACCGTCCTGCGGGACGGGAAGAACGTCGACAGCGTCGCCGCCGACGACACGAGCCGCGAGGACCTCGCGGAGATGATGGTCGGCCGGAAGGTCGCCCTGCAAATCGAGTCGCGGCCGCCGGACGTCGGCGACGTCGTCCTCGACGTCGACTCGCTGGAAGTCCTGGACGACCGCGACGTCCCCGCCGTAACGGACGTCTCGTTCTCAGTGCGCGAGGGCGAAGTGTTCGGCGTCGCGGGCGTCGACGGGAACGGCCAGGCCGAACTCGTCGAAGCCGTCACGGGCCTGCGCGACCTGGAAGCCGGCGTCGTGTCCTTCGACGGGCGCGACGTCACCGACGACTCGCGGCGCGACCGCATCCGGAACGGGATGGCGTACGTCCCCGAAGACCGCCAGGAGCGCGGCCTCGTGATGGACTTCGACCTCGTGGAGAACGGCATCCTCGGCAGCCAGCACAGCGCCGAGTTCGCGTCCGGGGGCACCATCGACTGGGAGCGCTCGCGCGACCACGCCGAGCGCGTCGTCGACGAGTACGACGTCCGGCCCGGCGACCCCGACGCGAGCGCCGTCTCGCTGTCCGGCGGCAACCAGCAGAAGTTCATCGTCGGCCGCGAGTTCGAACGCGACCCCCGCCTCGTCGTCGCCACGCACCCGACGCGCGGCGTCGACATCGGCTCCCAGGAGTTCATCCACGACCGCCTCCTCGACCTGCGCGACGAGGGACGCGGCGTCCTCCTCGTCTCCTCGAAACTCGACGAAGTCAAGGGGCTGTCCGACCGCCTCGCCGTGATGCACGACGGCGACATCATGGCCGTCGTCGACCCGGACGGCGTCACCGAGGAAGACCTCGGCCTCCTGATGGCCGGTGAGTACCCCGAGGGCTACGAGCCACGCGACGAACGCGACACCCCGGAGGTGGCACAGTGACCCTCGCCGACCGCGCCCGCGACGCGCTCGGGCGACTCGTGCGAGCGTCCGGGTTCGAGCGCTTCCTCATCAGCGGCTCGGCGCTCCTCCTCTCCGTGTTCATCGGCGCGCTCATCATCCTCGGCGCCGGCCGCATGACGTCCTGCGAGACCGCCGCGTACACGCTCGCGGTTCCCGGCCAGTTCGTCACCGGCTTCCTCCCCGGACTCGTGCCAGCCGCCGTCAAGAACGTCCTGCCCGGCGGCCTCTGGCCGTCCGCGTCGGTGTTCGCGATGGGGTTCTGTTACGACCCAATCGCGGTGTACGACCTGTTGTTCCTGGGCGCGCTCGGCGACGTCCTGAACGACCCGACGAACGGCCAGTTCGCGACCACAATCGCGGAGACGACGATTCTGCTGTTCACGGGCGTCGCCGTCGCCGTCGCGTTCCGCGCCGGCATCTTCAACATCGGCGCGCAGGGCCAGCTCGTGATGGGCGCGCTCGTCACGGGGGTCGTCCTCGTGTACGTCGCGCCGCCGCTGGCCGGCCTCGGCGTCCTCGCGACGCTCGTCCTACTGCCGTTCGGCCTGCTGCTCGGCGCCGTCGCCGGCGGCCTCTACGGCGCGCTCCCCGGCGCGCTGAAAGCGTACGCCGACGCCAACGAAGTCATCACCACCATCATGCTGAACTTCGTCGCTACGTCCGTCGCGCTGTTCCTCGTCTCCCGCAACAAGTTCTTCAAAGACCCCGAGAGCTTCGCGAACCAGACCGTCGCCCTCCCGGACGTCGCGCTGTTCCCCGAACTCGTGTTCCGGCCGCGGGACGACGCGTCAATCATCGCGCTCGCGTTCGGCGTCCTCGTCCTCGTCGGCGTCTGGTACGTGCTCCGGCACACGTCGTTCGGCTACGACCTCCGGACGAGCGGCCTGCAACCGGACGCCGCCGAGTACGGCGGCGTCGACGCCGACCGCACCATCGTCTCCAGCATGGCGCTGTCGGGCGCGCTCGCCGGCGTCGGCGGCGCCGTCTACGTCCTGATGGTGCTCGGGAACTTCCAGACCGGCGTCCCCTCCTACGGCTTCGACGGCATCACCGTCTCCATCCTCGCCGGCAACAACCCGCTCGGCGTCGGCCTCGCTGCGTTCCTGTTCGGCGTCCTGAAGAGCGGGAGCATCGTCGTCCAGGTCGGGTCGGACGTCCCGCCCGCGCTCGTCGGCGTGCTCCGCGGTCTCATCATCCTCTTCGTCGCGATGCCGGAGTTCTTCCGGATGGCCGGCCGCAAGTTCGGGTCGTTCACGCGGCCGGACGAACAACCAGTCGCCGCCGACGGCGGCACGCGGGGTGGTGTCGATGAGTAGCGTCGACGCCGTTCCCTCCACGGACGCCGTCCGCGACCTGCCGGCGCGCGTCTACGACCGCCTGTTCGCGGGGCGGAGCCGAATCCAGCAAGCCGTCATTGGCGTGTCGCTCGCTGCGCTGCTCGCGCTCGTCGCCGCCGGCCTGCTCGCGCCCGGGTCGACGCCTGGCCGCCTGTTCGCCGTGCTCACCGCGAGTTCCACGCTCGCGTCCACGCTCCGCCTGTCGGTGCCAATCGCGTTCGCCGCGCTCGGCGGCATCTTCGCGGAGAAGTCCGGCGTCATCAACATCGGCCTCGAGGGCCTGCTCATCATCTCCGCGTTCACGGGCGTCTGGGCGACCGACATCACTGGGAGCGTCTGGTACGGCCTGCTCGGCGGCGTCGTCGCCAGCACCCTCCTGGCGCTGCTGTTCGCCGTGGTCTGCATCGAGTTCCGCGCCGACCAGATTATCGCCGGCCTCGCCGTCTGGCTCATCGCGCTCGGTCTCGCGCCGTTCCTCTCCTCGGTCATCTACGGGTCGAAGAACACCGTCAGCGTCGACACGTTCCCGACGCTGCCCGACATGGGGATTCCGTTCGTCTCCGAGTTCGTCACCACGGAACTCGGGTTCGTCCTCGACCTGCCGGACGTCGGTGCGTTCGACGTCCCCGTCCTCGGCGTCGTCGACCTCGTGCCGGACATGCTCGACCTGCAGTCGTCGCTGGCCGGCCTACCGTTCTTCGGCGCGCTGTTCAGTGCCGCGCCACCGGTCTACCTGATGTTCGCCGCTGTCGCCGTCTCGTGGTACGCGCTCAACCGCACGTCGTTCGGCCGGTGGGTGGAGGCCAGCGGCGAGAACCCGAAGGCCCTCGACACCGCGGGCGTCAACGTCACGCGCGTCCGGTACGTCGCCGTCCTCCTCTCCGGCGTGCTCGCGGGCGTCGGCGGCGCCGCGCTCGCGCTCGGCATCGGCCAGTTCACGGGGAACGGCCCGACGATGGTCAACGGCAAGGGGTTCATTGCCATCGTCGCGTACCTCTTCGGGAACTACAACCCGGTCGGCGCGCTCGCGTCCACGATGCTGTTCGCGGGCCTGGACGCCACCCAGCTCACGCTCCAGGCGCGGGACGTCTTCCAGGTGCCCGCGGAACTCGTGCGCACGATTCCGTACGTCACCGTCATCGTCGTGCTCGCGCTGTTCGGCCGCACGCGCCTCCC
>JBDGQF010000137.1:0-13086 GCA_042219255.1 Halobacterium sp.
CTCGACGACCTCGCCGACGACGGCCTCGTCGAACTCGACGAGCGCGACGGCGAGACGGTCGCGCGCCTCGCGACGTGACGGCGACTGAATGGGGAACCCATAACCGATAGCCGGGAGTACGCCGGACGCGATGGCTGGCGTCCTCGTCTCGCTACTGTTGGTGGTCGCCGGGACCGCCGTCATCTGGACGGGCAGCACCTACTTTGAGCGGTAGGCGGAACGCCTCAGCAAGCACTACGGCCTGCCGGTCGCCGTCCACGGCGCCATCGTCGTCGCCGTCGGCTCCAGTTTCCCGGAAATCAGTTCCATCGTCATCAGCACCGTCGTCCACGGCGAGTTCGCGCTCGGCGTCGGCGCCGTCGTCGGCAGCGCCATCTTCAACCTCCTCGTGATTCCCGCGCTGTCGGCGTTCTCCAGCGAGGAGTTGACGACCACCCGGGACATCGTCCACAAGGACGCCCAGTTCTACGTCATCAGCATCCTCGTCCTATTCCTCGTGTTCGCGCTCGGCGCGACGTACGTCCCAGGCGGCACGAACCGCGCCGCGATTCTCACACCGGCGCTCGCCCTCATACCCCTGTTGACGTACGGCGTCTACGTCTTCCTCCACCAGCAGGACGCCAGCGAGCACGTCGCCGAACCCACCGAGGGCGTCCGGCCGCGCCGCGAGTGGGCCGTCCTCGCCGTCGCGCTCGTCGTCATCGCGCTCGGCGTCGAAGGCATCGTGCGCGCCGCGCTCTCGTTCGGCGCGACGTTCGACACGCCGACGTTCCTCTGGGGCGTTACCGTCATCGCCGCCGCCACCAGCCTCCCGGACGCCATCGTCAGCGTGCGCGCCGCACAGATCGACGAGAGCGTCACCAGCGTCACGAACGTCCTCGGCAGCAACACGTTCAACCTCCTCGTCGCCATCCCCCTCGGCGTCCTCCTCGCCGGCACCGCCACCATCGACTTCCGCGTCGCCGTCCCCACGATGGGCTTTCTCGCGCTCGCGACGCTCGTGTTCATCGTCACCACGCGCACCCACCTCGAACTCTCCGACCGCGAAGCCGCTGGCTTCCTCGCGCTCTACGCCGCGTTCCTCGCGTGGATGATTCTGGAGTCAGTCGGCGCCATCGAGACCGTCCAGGGAATCTGAACCCGATACGCGCCGCTGTCCTCTGCGCGCAACTACTCCTCGCCGTCCTCCTCCCGCACCGTTAATACGGGCACGTCGCTCGTGCGGACGACGCGCTCGGTGACGCTCCCGAGGAGCGCGCGGTCGAGGCCGCGGCGGCCGTGCGTCCCCATCACGACGACGTCGACGTCCTCGCTGTCGACGTACTCCAGAATCGTCTCGTACGCGCCGCCCTCCATTACGACGCCCACCGCTTCAATCATCCTGGCTTCGGCTTTCTCGACGACGTCGTCCACGACCCCTTTCCCCTGTTCAGTGAGCGGGTCGACGACGTCGTCCTCGAACGTCACGGTGCTGTACTCGGTCGTGTCCGCGACGTAGAGGACGTGGAGGCGCGCGCCGTACCGGTCGGCGAGTTCGATTGCGTGCGGGACTGCCGCGTCGGCCGCGTCGCTGCCGTCCGTCGGCAACAGGACGTTGTCGTACACGCGTCCGACTTCGGCGGCCGTCCCCATAAACGGGAGTGGCGTGGATTTTTGTCCACCGACTGCAACCTCGCGCCCATGACGGACACTCGCGTCGTCGGCATCTGTGGCAGCCTCCGAAACGGCAGCGTCTCCCGAATCGCACTCCGGCGCGCGCTCGACGCGGCCGCCGACCGCGGCGCCGACACCGACCTCGTCGACCTCCGCGACCTCGACCTCCCCGTCTACGACCCGGACGGCGACGACCCCGCGGACGCCCAGGAACTCCAGCAGCGCGTCCGGCAAGCCGACGCCGTCGTGCTCGCGACGCCGATGTACCACGGCAGTTACTCGTCGCCGATGAAGACCGCCATCGACTACTGCGGTTTCGACGAGTTCGAAGACAAGACCGTCGGCCTGCTCGCCGTCGCCGGCGGGAGCTTCCCCATCACCGCGCTCGAACACCTCCGGTCGGTGCTGCGCGCGCTCGACGCCTGGGTGCTCCCCTACCAGGCCGCCGTCCCGAACGCATCCTCCCGCGTCGAAGACGGCGAAATCACCGACGAAGACCTCGAATCCAGGGTCGCGACGCTCGGCGACCGCGTCGTCCAGTACGCGAACATCGAACCCGACCCAGGGTCGTTCGAGAGCGAACAGAACACGGGCGCCTGACTGCCCGCTCGCCGCCGTGGCCGCGGCGGAGATGAGCAAGCGTTTTGCCCCGCGACACCCCGGCTTTGGGCATGCACGCCATCACGAACTCCGGGTGGGTCGAGGTCATCACGGGGTCGATGTTCTCCGGGAAGACGGAGGAACTGCTGCGCCGCCTGCGCCGCGCGGAAATCGCGGGCCAGGACGTCGCGGCGTTCACGCCCGCCATCGACGACCGGTACGGCGAGGCGACGCTGGGGTCGCACGCCGGCCGGACGTGGGAGGCGTCGGTCGTGGAGACGACCGCGGAAGGCGTCTCGAAGATTCCCACGCACCTCAACGGCGAGGAAGTCGTCGCCATCGACGAAGCGAACTTCTTCCCGAACGAACTCGTCGAGGTGTGTCAGAGTCTCGCCAGCGACGGCCGCCGCGTCGTCGTCTCCGGCACCGACCAGACGTTCCGCGGCGAACCCTTCGAGCCGATTCCCCAGTTGATGGCCGTCGCCGAGTACGTCGAGAAGTTCCAGGCCATCTGCACGCAGTGCGGCGAACCCGCGACGCGCAACCAGCGGCTTATCGAGGGCGAACCCGCGCACTACGACGACCCCACCATCATGGTCGGCGCGGAGGAGTCCTACGAGGCGCGGTGCCGGAACTGCCACGTGGTCGAACGCGACTAAACCGATGACGGCGCTCCCAGGTGAACTGCCATGACGACGTGGGTGGAACCGGAAGGCGGCCGCGAGCGCGGGCCCATCGGCCTCGCGAAGTCGTTCACGCAAGTGCTCGTGAACCCGCGGACGTTCTTCGACGAAGCCGTCTCACCCGGCGACCAGGCGCCGGGACTCGCCTTCGCGATGGCCGTCGTCCTCGTGGAGGAAGCCACCCGCCTCGCGCTCAACCCGGAGCGCGCGCTCGACTTCCCCGCGCCCACGCCCGTCGCCGCCGCACTCACCGTCGCGCTCGCCGTCCTCCTCGTGGCGCCCGCCGCACTCCACGCGCTCTCCGCCATCGAGACGCTCGTCCTCGCCGCCGTCGCGCCAGACCGCGGCGGCGTCAGTGAGACTGTCCAGGTGCTCGCGTACGCCAGCGCGCCCTGCGCGCTCGTCGGCGTCGGCGTCCCCGCGGTCACGTTCGTCTGCGGCCTCTGGGCGTTCGCGCTCCTCGTCCTCGGCACGAGCATCGTCCACACCGACTCCCTCCCACGCGCGCTCGCCGCCGCCGCCGTCCCCGGCGTGCTCGCGTACGGCTCCGGCTTCGGGTGGTTCGCCGCCACCGCCGCCCTGTTCCCGTGGACGGCCGACTACATGCCGTGGCTCCACCGCAGCGCGGAAGCCGTCGCGCTCGCGCTCTGACGCCGCGCTCCACGACGTTTAACTGGCGTGCCGCGAACGGGAGCGTATGCTGAACATCAACCTCTCGGACTTCATGGTCGAACTGAAAGACGGCGCCATCAAGAACGTCGGCCCGTCGAATAAGACCGCCGAAGCCAAACTGTTCGACGTCGAGTCCGCCGAAGCCAGGGCGTTCGGCGACAAGCGCGTGAAACTCGTCTTCGAGGACGACGACGGCAACGAAGTCCAGGTGTCGTTGTTCCCCGAGGACGTCCGCAAGGTCGTCGACGACGTCGACGCCCTCGAAGACGACAGCCCCGTGTTCGAGTGAGGGAGAACGCCGCTACGCGCGGTTCCGCGGCCGCGGCACTTTCGATAATCGTTTACGGGAGCACCCGCTTTCTCGAAGCAAATGGGTACCTGTATCATCTGCGGCTCCTCCACTGACGGCCGCGTCTGTGACACGCACGAGGAGGACGTCGCGTTCGAGTTCCGCGGGAATTCTCCCGACCAACTGACGCCGGGCCGCTTCTACCGCGGCACCGTCGACGGCTTCGCCGACTTCGGCGTGTTCGTCGACATCGGCGACTCCGTCACCGGCCTGCTCCACCGCAGCGAAGTCCCCGGCCGCCTCGAATCGCTCGGCTGGGAGGCCGGCGACGACGTGTACGTCCAGGTAACGGACGTCCACGACAACGAGAACGTCGACCTCGGCTGGTCGATTCGACAGGACGACCGCGACTTCCGCGGCCACCTCGTCGACGACCCCTCCGCCGAGTCGGACGCCGAACTCCCCGAGGAGACCGAGACCGACAGCGACTCCGAGTCTGAAGAAGAAGTCGGCGAAGCGGAGTCAGAGGCCAGCACCGCCGACGGCGGCACGCCAGTCGCCGACGAGGCGGAAGCCGAGACCGAAGAGGAGTCCTCGGACTTCGAGTTCGAGGACGAAGCCGAAGAATCGGAAGCCGCCGAATCGGAGACGGACACCACCGAAGCAGCAGAGACGGAGACGACGGATGTCGAGTCGGAACCCGAGACAGAAGCCGAGTCCGAAGCCGAAGCCGAGACAGCCGAGTCCGGCCCCGAGCGCGTCCCCGTCGACGAACTCGGCGACCACGTCGGCGAGACGGTCACCATCGAGGGCGAAGTCGTGAACGCGCGCCAGACCAGCGGCCCCACCGTCTTCGACGTCGCCGACGAGACCGGCGCCATCGACTGCGCCGCGTTCGTCGAAGCCGGCGTGCGCGCCTACCCCGAAATCGAGGCCGGGCAGGTCGTCCGCCTCGTCGGCGAAGTCGAACGCCGCCGCGGCGAACTCCAGGTCGAGACCGAGGAACTCCACGCGCTCGACGGCGAGGACGCCCAGGTCGTCGAAGCACGCATGGAGGACGCGCTCCACGAGCGCGCCACCCCCGAGACCACCGACCTGCTCGCCGACGACCCCGCCGTCGCAGCAATCACGGACGACCTCGTCGACGCCGCCACCGCAATCCGGCGCGCCGTCGTCGAAGCCCGTCCCGTCATCCTCCGGCACACCGCGACCGTCGAAGGCTACGTCGCCGGCACCGCCATCGAGCGCGCGCTCCTCCCCCTGATTCGGGACGAACACGCCCGCGAGGACGCCGAATACCACTACGTCGACCGGCGGCCGCTCGACGACGCGTTCTACACCATCGACGACGCCACCGGCGACGTCACGGACATGCTCGAAGCCGCCGAACGCCACGACGAGAAACACCCGCTGTTCGTGCTCGTCGGCGCCGGCTCCACCAGCGAGTCCACGGACGCCTTCGAACTCCTCGACATCTACGACGCCGACGCAGTCGCCGTCGACGGCGGCTACACCGACGACGCCGCCGGCGCCGACGTCCTCGTCAGCCCGACGAAGGCCGGCGAATCCCCGGTGAATACGGGCGCACTCGGCAGCCAGCTCGCCGCGCTCGTGAACACGGACGTCCGCGACGACCTCTACCACCTGCCCGCCGTCGCGTACTGGGCCGACCTCCCGGACGCGTACGCCGACCTCGCCGCCCAGACCGACTACAGCCTCGACACGCTCGAAGACCTCCGCGACGCCATCGCGCTCGAAGCGTTCTACCAGTCCTACGAGGACAAACGCGAACTCATCTCCGACCTGCTCTGGGGCGAGGCCGACGACTCCCTCATCACGCACGTCTCCGACCAGTTCAGCGAACGCCTCGAGACCGAGGTGTCCACCGCCGAACCACACCTGAACGTCCGCGGGAAGCACGGCGTCGCGTTCGAGATTCTCGACGTCGACGACTACACCCACCAGTACGACTTCCCGCCCGTCGACCTCCTGCTGGACGAACTCTACCGGCGCCGCGACCGCGCGGACGTCCTCGTCGGCGTGAGCGGCGACGAACTCCGCGTCCGCAGCGGCGACGCGGTCGACGTGCACGCGGTCGGCGAACAGGTCGCCGACGAACTCCCGGACGCCGGCGTCGAACCGCGCGGCGCCCGCGACGGCCGCATCGAATTCCTCGCCGGCGAACAGGAAGCCGTCGTCGACGCCGTCGTCGACGCCATCGCCGACCAGCTCGCCTAATCCAGCAACGACACGCTTTTTCGCGCTCGGGCGCTTCCCACTGGTAATGAGTGCGGACGCCGACAGCGCGTTCGAGGCCGCCTGCGAGGAGCTCGTGCAGCGCATCCTCGACGGCGAAGTCGGCCGCGACGACGTCGAGAGCGCGAAACTCGAAGTGTGCTCGGAGCACTCCGCTCCGAAAGTCCCGAAACACTCCGACCTCCTGGACTACGCGCCCGACGGCCGCCGCGAGGAACTCGAGGACGTCCTCCAGCGAAAGCCCGTGCGGACGGCGTCCGGCGTGACGCCGGTCGCCATCATGACCAGCCCGCACATGTGCCCGCACGGCAAGTGCCTGTACTGTCCGGGCGGCCCCGCCAGCGAGTTCTCCTCCAGCCAGTCCTACACGGGCCACGAGCCAGCGGCGGCCCGCGGCGTACAGAACGACTACGACCCCTACGGCCAGGTGACGCTGCGACTCCACCAGCTCCGGGAAATCGGCCACCCCGTGGACAAGGTCGAACTCATCCTGATGGGCGGGACGATGACCGCGCGCAGCCACGACTACCAGGAGTGGTTCGTGAAGCGCGCGCTGGAAGCGCTCAACGACTACGACCGCGACCAGGAACCACAGCCCAGCGAGGAGGAGTCGTTCGCCCAAGACCCAGAGGAGTACGACTTCCGGTACCTCGAGGACGTCAAGACCGAGAACGAGTACGGCGACATCCGGAACATCGGGACGACGTTCGAGACGAAGCCGGACTGGTGTGACCCCGAGCAAGTCGACCGCATGCTCGACCTCGGTGGCACGAAAGTCGAGGTGGGTGTGCAGACGACGTTCGAGCGCGTGAACCGCGAGATGCACCGCGGCCACGGCGTGCAGGCGTCCATCGACGCGAACCGGCGGCTGCGGGACGCCGCGTTCAAGGTCGGGTTCCACATGATGCCTGGCCAGCCGGGCATGAGCAAGGAGATGGTCTTGGAGGACTTCCGGCGGCTGTTCGAGGACGAGAAGTGGAAGCCGGACTACCTCAAAATCTATCCGACGCTCGTCGTCCGGGACACCGTCACGTACGACATGTGGCGCCGGGACGAGTTCCAGCCACTCCAGAACGAGGAGGCCGCCGACTTGGTCGCGGAAATCAAGGACATGATTCCGCGGTACACGCGTCTCCAGCGCGTGCAGCGCGACATCCCCGCCGACCACATCGACGCGGGCGTCTGGAAGTCGAACCTCCGCCAGCTCGCCCGCCAGCGGATGGACGAGCACGGCTGGACGTGCGACTGCATCCGCTGCCGGGAAGCCGGGATGAACGACGACGACCCACAGGACGTCGAACTGGACGTGATGACGTACGATGCCGCGGGCGGCACCGAGCACTTCATCTCCTTCGAGGACTTCGACCGCGACCTGCTCGTGGGGTTCGCGCGCCTCCGGTTCCCGAACGACCCCGTGCGGGACGAACTGGAGAACGCCGCACTCCTCCGCGAACTCCACGTCTACGGGAGCGAACTCGGCGTCGGCGAGGACGCCGGCGACGACCAGTACCAACACCAGGGCTACGGCCGACGCCTCATGGAGCAGGCCGAGTCCATGGCCGCTGACGCTGGGTTCGACAAGCTCAGTGTGATTTCCGGCATCGGCGCGCGCCAGTACTACAAGCAGAAGCTCGACTACTTTCATGACGGCCCGTACGTCAGCAAGCGCCTCTGAGTCGTTTCGGTTGGGCTTACAGGCGGCTAATTTTCTCGCGGAGCGGGCGCCGCGCTCGCCGTACCGAACAGTCGTCCGGCTCGGAGCGCCCCGCGACGGTTTTCAGGTCACGCGACTGGTTGCTCCCGTTCTGGTATTTGAACGTTTGCGACGACGAGCGACGTTTGGAAAGAGACCAGCATCCGCGAGCGAGCGGTCTTAAAGACCCGAGCGAAGCGGTTCACCGCGCGACCGGAGTTCCCGCGAGCGGAGCGAGCGGGAGCACGGCAGAGCTTTGCTCTGCCGGAGGGAGCGCGGGCCGACGAGCGACCGTAGGGAGTGAGAAGTGCTTTTTCCGCAAGTTTTTGCCGAGCCGAGCGAGACCGAAGGTCTCGCTGGCCGTGCGAACGGGCGCTACGCGCCCGTGAGCAGACGAGGCGCGCGGAGCGCGCCGAGCGCAGCGCAAAAAGTGCCTTAGAGAACACCGCCGGGGGTGGCGCCGTCGGCGACGGAGTGGGGGACAGTCAGCGGGGTGACACTGACTTCGTTGTCGACGCAGGCGTGGCGGTCGGTGCCGGCGGGGTCGGGGACGTCGCGTTCGAGGAATTCGTGCCAGAACCGGTCTTCGATGTTGACGCCTGCTTCGGTGACGGTGGCCTGGAGTTCGTACTCTTCGGTGGGGCGGGTGACGCGCTTCACTGGGTCGTCGGCGTACTCGGTGGCGGGCGCGTTGATGGAGAGGTAGTCGGCGGTGGGGAGGAGGTCGCCGGCGGCGAAGTCGGGGAGGACGTCGGCGACGGCGTCGGCGGGCGTCTGGAACTGGTCGTAGTGGGGTTCCCAGTCGCCGGCTGGGTCGAACTCCCAGTCGTACATGGACGCGGCTATTGCGGGGAGGCCGAGGAAGGAGGCTTCCATGGCGGCGCCGACGGTGCCGGAGCGCGCGAGGATGTGCGCGCCGAGGTTCGGGCCGTCGTTGCAGCCGGAGACGACGACGTCCGGGGATTGGTCGAGGGCGGCGACGGCGAACGCGACGCAGTCCGCGGGCGTGCCGTCGATGGCGTAGCCGTCGTCGCGTTCTTCGTAGTCGAGGACTTCGAACGTCCGGGTCTGGCCGGTGCCGGACTGTTCGCGGAGCGGGGCGACGACGGTGACGTCGTGCGCCTGGCTGAGGCGGTCGCGGAGCGCGCGGATGCCGGGGGCGTCGATGCCGTCGTCGTTTGTGAGGAGGACGGATAGCGAATCGGTCATGGGCGTGGTAGCGACTGGGTGGGTGTATTGGTTGCGGTCGCGACGTGACACGGTTCGTGCGCCTGTGCCACCCGTGTTTATGTCGGGGGCGCGAGTGTGGACGCGTATGCTAGAGCGGTGGTTCGTCGACGTGGTGGGGGCAGACCCGCTGATGCAGGCGTTCGTGGGCGGCCTGGTCATCGCGGGCCTGAACCTGCTGGGCGCGGCGCTGGTGTTCGTGTGGCGAGACCCGTCCCAGCGGTCGCTGGACGCGGCGCTGGGGTTCGCGGCGGGCGTGATGCTCGCAGCGAGTTTCACGAGCCTCATTCTGCCGGGTATCGAGTTCGGCGGCCAGAACGGCCTGCTCGAGGTCATCGTGGGCATCATTCTCGGTGTGGTGTTGCTCGACCGCGCCGACCGCTGGATCCCGCACGTACACGTGCTCATCACGGGCCGCGAGCGCAGCGACCAGACGATATCGCAGGCAGACCTCGCGCCGCTGTTGTTGTTCATCGTCGCCATCACCATCCACAACATGCCGGAGGGCCTCGCGGTCGGCGTCGGCTTCGGCAGCGGGAACGTCGCCGAGGGCCTATCCTTGATGCTCGCTATCGGCATCCAGAACATCCCGGAGGGCCTCGCCGTCTCCGTCGCCGCCGTGAACGCTGGCTTCGACCGGTCGTCGTACGCCATCCTCACGGGGATTCGCGCCGGCCTCGTGGAGATTCCGATGGTGTTGCTGGGCGCGTGGGCGGTCACCGTCTCGGGCGCCGTCCTCCCGTACGCGATGGGGTTCGCGGCGGGCGGCATGCTGTTCGTCATCAGCGACGAAATCGTGCCGGAGACGCACTCGAACGGCCACGAACGCGTCGCCACGCTCGGCATCATGGCCGGCGTCATCGTCATGCTCTACCTCGACGTCACGCTCGCCTGACCACCGAGCCTGGCCGTCAGGACTGTCTGGCACCCTGCCGCATCACGAACAGCGACGTCGGCACGCTCGCCACCACCAGACCCACCACGCCACCGATGAGGGGTTCCGCCTCGAACGACGGCGCCAGCAGGTAGCCAGCGACGAACCCCAGCGGGTCGAGAACCGCCGCGAGCACGAGAATCTGCGCCTGGAACGACAACGACTCGAACTGCCGCGCGAGCTTACTCGCCATACCGCTTCGGTCGACGCACGTCGACGTAACCGTCCAGGCGCGCTTTCACGCAGCGAGAAACCGCTTCAATTGCGTAGATTGGTATCCGTACCAGCGAGCACGCGGCTCACGGCTCACTCCGTTCGCCGTTCGCACCAAACGTGCTCTCCCTACGGTCGAGCACGCTGCTCACGCATCGCTGCGCTCCGCGTTCGCGATTCCGGGCCGACTCCGTCGGCCCGCTCTGCTCACGGCTCCCGCTGGTCGCAGTTCGCGCTAAACGTGCTCGCCTGACGGCGAGCACGCGTACCGTAAGGCAGAGGGACACCCCACGAGTACGCGTCTGGTATGGACCAGAAGCGGGAGCTGACGAGCGTCGACCTCGTCGCCCTCACGGCCGAGTTGAACGACCTCCAGGGGGCGAAAGTCGACAAGGCTTATCTCTACGGCGACGACCTCCTGCGACTCAAGATGCGGGACTTCGACCGCGGGCGCGTCGAGTTACTCATCGAGGTCGGTGAGACGAAGCGCGCGCACACGGCGGCGCCCGAGCACGTGCCCGCGGCGCCCGGCCGGCCGCCGAACTTCGCGAAGATGCTGCGGAACCGGTTGTCGGGCGCGGACTTCCATGAGGTGCGCCAGCACGGCTTCGACCGCATCCTCGAGTTCGAGTTCCGGCGCGAAGACCAGGACACCACTATCGTCGCGGAGCTGTTCGGCGAGGGGAACGTCGCCGTCGTCGACCAGAACGGCGAAGTCGTGGACTCCCTGGACACGGTGCGCCTGCAGTCGCGGACGGTCGCACCTGGCTCCCAGTACGGGTTCCCGAGCGCGCGCGTCAACCCCCTGGAACTGGACTACGAGGGGTTCGCGGCGAAGATGGAGGAGTCCGACACCGACCTCGTGCGGACGCTCGCCACCCAGTTGAACTACGGCGGCCTGTACGCCGAGGAGATCTGTACGCGCGCCGGCGTCGAGAAGACGAAGGACATCAGCGAGGCGGGCGAGGCGGAGTTCCGCGCGCTCTACGACGCCAGCGAGCGCGTCCTCGACCGCATCAAGGCGGGTGACCTCGACCCGCGAGTGTACTACGAACCGGTCGAGGGCGAGGACGGCGAGACCGAGCGCGGGCAACGCGTGGACGTCACGCCAATCGCGCTGGAGGAGCGCGCAGACCTGCCCTCGGAGGCGTTCGATTCGTTCAACGGCGCGCTCGACGACTACTTCACGAACCTCGACACGACCGAGGAGGAGGAGAGCGGCGAGGCGGTCACGCGGCCGGACTTCGAGCAGGAAATCGAGAAACAGGAGCGCATCATCGAACAACAGGAGCAGGCCATCGAGGACTTCGAGCGGCAGGCCGAAGCCGAACGCGAGAAGGCGGAACTCCTGTACGCGAACTACGACCTCGTGGACGACATCCTCTCGACGGTCAGTGACGCCAGGGACGCGGGCCACGGCTGGCAGGAGATTGCGGAGACGATGGAGGAAGCCGCCGGCGACGTCCCGGGCGCGGACGCCTTCGCTGGCGTGAACGAGTCCGAGGGCACGGTGCGCGTCCGCCTGGACGACCACACCATCGAGGTCGACCCCGCGTGGGGCGTCGAGAAGAACGCCGACGAGCACTACAAGGAGGCCAAGCGCATCGAGGAGAAGAAGGAGGGCGCGCGCGCGGCCATCGAGAACACGCGCGAAGACCTCGAGGAAGTCAAGCAGCGCCGCGAAGAGTGGGAGGCCGAACCCGAGGAGGAACACATTGGCGAGGCGGAAGCCGAGGAAGTCGACTGGCTGTCGCGCGCGTCGATTCCGATCCGCAAGCAAGAGCAGTGGTACGAGCGGTTCCGGTGGTTCCGGACGTCGGACGGCTTCCTCGTGTTGGGCGGCCGGGACGCCGACCAGAACGAGGAACTCGTGAAGAAGTACATGGACCGCTACGACCGGTTCTTCCACTCGCAGGCCCACGGCGGCCCCATCACTGTCCTGAAGACGTCGGCGCCGAGCGAGCCGTCGGCGGACATCGAGGTGCCGGAGGCGAGCAAGCGCCAGGCCGCCCAGTTCGCGGTGTGTTGTTCGTCGGTCTGGAAGGAGGGCCGGGGCGCGGGCGACGCGTACATGGTGATGCCCGACCAGGTGTCGAAGACGCCGGAGTCCGGCGAGTACCTGGAGAAGGGCGGGTTCGCCATCCGCGGCGACCGCACGTACTTCCGCGACCTGCCCTCCGAGTGGGGCGTCGGCATCATGTGCGAGCCGCACACGCGCGTCCTCGGCGGCCCAATCGAGGCCGTCGAGGACGACGTGGAGACGCTCGTGGAAATCGAGCCGGGACGATACGCGCAAGGCGACGCGGCCAAGCGCATCTACCGCGAGTTCCGCGAGCGGTTCGCCGACGAGTCGTTCGTCCGGAAGGTCGCGAGTCCGGACGAGATTCAGAAGTACATGCCGCCGGGCGGCAGCAGGATGCGGGACTGACGGCCTGCCGGCGCCGTCTCAGAGCGTCGACCCCGGTCGGAGCGTCGTGACTTTCACGCGCCCGACGCCGTCGAAGTCGCGTAGCCGGTAGACCAGGCTCCGCACGCGCTCGGCGGCGCCGCGGCAGTACGCCGTCTCCAGGCACCAGTCGCCCTGGTGGACGTGGCTGGTCGCCTGAATCACGTCCTGGTAGTCGTGCTGGACGGAGTGCAGGGCTTCGATGACGTCGTGGTGATCGTAGTCGAAGACGAGCGCCGCGACGACGTCACCCTCGACGTCTTCGAGGGTGGCGTGGCGTTCGACGTACTCCTGCATCGCCTCGCGGACGGCGCGCGACCGCGACTCGATGCCCTCGTCCTGCCACGTCTCGTCGAACGCCGCGAGCAGGTCGTCGGGCACGTTCAGACTCGTTCGCATACGCGCCGCGTCGCTCCCGGG
>JBDGQF010000233.1:0-12606 GCA_042219255.1 Halobacterium sp.
GGTGACGGGTTCGCGGCCGACCGCGACCAGCACCTTGTCGGCGTCGTACGTCGACGCTGTGCCGTCTTCGGCCTCCGTGGTCACGACAATGCCGTCGTCGGACTCCTCCCAGTCTGCGGCGGCTTCGCCGAACTCGAAGTCGATGCCGAGCGCGTCCGCGCGCTGGCGGACGACGGCGGTGAGGTCGTCGCCGTACCCCGGGAGGACGCTGTCCAGCATCTCGACGACGGTCACGTCCGCGCCGGCCTTCGCGAACGTCGTCGAGAGTTCCATGCCGATGTAGCCGGCGCCCACGACGACCAGTTCGTCCGGCACGGCCTCCGTGGCGAGCGCGTCCCGGGACGACCAGACTGGGTCGTCGCCAAAGTCGAAGCCCGGCACCTCAATGGGGCGCGAGCCAGTGGCGACGATGCAGTGGTCGAACTCGATGGTCTCCATGCCCTGGCCGCTGCCGCCGTGCGCGACGCGGACGGTGTGTTCGTCCTCGAACGCGGCCGTGCCCTCCACGAGGTTCACGCCGTTGGCCTTACAGAGCTTCTCGACGCCACCAGTTAGCTGGTCGACGACGCCGTCCTTCCACTCGGCCATCGCGGGCATGTTCACTTCTGGGTCGGCCTCCACGCCCATCACGTCCGCTTTGCCAGCGTCGTGTGCGAGGTCGGTCGCCGTGATGAACGCCTTTGAGGGGATGCAGCCGTAGTTCAGGCAGGTGCCGCCGTACGCGTCCCGCTCCACGAGCGTGGTGTCGAGGCCGCGTTGTGCCGCGCGAATCGCCGCGACGTACCCGCCGGGGCCGCCGCCGACGACGAGCACGTCTGTGCCGGTCGCTATGTCGCCCATTACCATACCACGGCAATCGCGCCCCCCTCGCAAAAGTCCACGTGTTCCGGTCAGCGTTCGCCGCCCCCGCCGCCGGTCCCCGGCGACGGCGCGAGTGTGCTTACAGCAGGAGGCGTGCGGGCCTGCCGAGCAGTTCCTGCACGCGGTTCGTGAACTGCGCGGCCTCCGCGCCGTCCACGAGCCGGTGGTCGACGGAGATGGAGAGCCGCATCGTCTCGCGCGCGACGACCTCGTCGTCGACGACCCACGGGCGCTTGTCGATTGGCCCCATCGCGAGAATCGCGGCCTCTGGGTGGTTGATGATGGGCGAGGAGAACTCGCCCCCGATGACGCCGATGTTCGTGATGGTGAACGTGCCGCCCTGCATCTCCTCGCGCGCGAGTTCGCGGTTGCGCGCTCTCGTCGCCAGGTCGTCGATTTCCGCGGCGAGTTCGACCAGGCCCTTCTGGTCGGCGTGCTCGACGACCGGCACCATCAGGCCGTGGTCGGTCGCCACCGCGATGCCGATGTTGTACTCGTCGTGCAGCACGATTTCGCCGGCGTCCTCGTCCAGACTGGAGTTCAGGTACGGGAACTCCTGGAGCGCGCGCGTGACCGCCTTCACGACGAACGGGAGGTACGTGAGGTTGACGCCCTCGCGTTCGGCCGCCGCGCTGAGGTCTTCGCGGACGGCGACGAGGTCGGTCGCGTCGAACTCGTCGTGGTGGGAGACGTGGGGTGCGGTGTACTTCGAGCGCGCCATCTGCTCGCCGATGGTCTTCCGGATGCCCGTGTAGGGCACGCGCTCGCCAGCCGACTCGCCGGTCTGCGTACTGCCTGCACCGGTCGAACCGCCGCCTGCGCCCGCAGCGCCAGCGCCCGCTGCGGCCTCACTGCCGCCGGTCTCGACGTACCGCTGGACGTCCTCGGGCGTGACGAACGCCTCGCCGTGGCGCTGTTCGCTCGCGGGCACGTCGTCGATGTTCACGCCCAGGTCGCGTGCCAACTGTCGCGTCGCCGGCATCGCGAGCGTCCGGTCGCGCCCGGCGCCGCCCTGTGGCACGGCCGCCTGGCCGCTCGTGGACGACGACTGTGCTTGGCCGGCTCCCGGAGACGTCGACTCTCCAGACGCCGGAGACGCCGACCCACCGTTCGATTCCGAGGGCGTCGACGCGCCCGCGTCCGCAGGCTCCGCGGCACCCTCGGCCGGTTCCGAGTTGCTCGCTCCTGCGGCGCGACGGACGTCCTCCGGGGTGACGCGGCCGCCCTGGCCGCTCCCGGAGACGGTCGAGAGGTCGACGCCGAGTTCGCGCGCGAGCGTCCGCGTGCTCGGCGACGCGAACACGCGCTCGTCCGCCGGCTGAACGACCTCGTCGCCGCTGGTCGTGGTCTCGGGGCTGGCACTCTCGCCGGCGTCGGCGCCGTCACCGGAGACGCGCTCGGTCGCCTGCTCGACCTCGTCGCCGGTCTCGTCCGCACCGGAGTCGGCCGACTCCGCGCCGTCGGCGTCCGGGACGTCGAACGTCGCGATGACGGAGTCGACTTCCATGACGTCGCCCTCGTCGTAGTGGAGTTCCGCGACGGTGCCGTCGTAGGGGGACGGCACCTCGACGACGGCCTTGTCGGTCTCGACTTCCGCGATGGTCTGGTCGGCGTTCACGTCGTCGCCCTCCGCGACCAGCCAGGAGACGAGTTCGCCTTCCGCGATACCCTCGCCTAGGTCGGGGAGTTCGAACTGCTTTCGGGCCATACTGCGTACGCGGTGGCCGGCCCTTTCAGTATTTCCGTACCGGTCAGCTTGACGACGTGTCCGAACAGAGAGAAGAGGGCGGTCAGACGGAGAGCGCGTCCTCGATGGCGTCGACGATGCGCGGTGGGTGCGGGAAGTAGTAGTCCTCCATGGAGAGCAGCGGTACGGGCGTGTCGAACCCGGTGACGCGCTCGACGGGCGCTTCCAGGTACATCAGCGCGTCGTCGTTGATGCGCGCGACGATGTCGCCGCCGACGCCGTGACTGCGCGGGCCCTCGTGGACGACGACGGCGCGCCCCGTCTTCTTCACGGACTCCACGACGGTCTCGGTGTCCAGCGGCGAGATGGTGCGCAGGTCGACGACTTCGACGTCCGCGTCGACGTCTTCGGCGGCTTCCAGCGTCGGCGGCATCATCGACCCCCAGCTAACGACCGTGATGTCCGACCCTTCCTCGCGCACGGCGGCCTCGCCCAGCGGGACTTCGTAGTCGTCCTCGGGGACTTCCTCGCGGAACGACCGGTAGATGCGCTTCGGTTCCATGAACAGCACGGGGTCTGGGTCGCGAATCGCCGCCAGCAGCAGGCCCTTCGTGTCGTGTGGCGTGCTCGGCGCGACCACCTTCAGGCCCGGGATGTGCGCGTACGACCCCTCCATGCTCTCGGAGTGGTGTTCGAGCGCGCGCACGCCGGCGCCGTACGGCATCCGCACGACCATCGGCGCGGTGAGCGCGCCCCTGGTGCGCCAGCGGATTCGGCTCGCGTTCGTCACCAGCTGGTCGAACGCGGGCGGCAGGAACCCCGAGAACTGAATCTCGGCGACCGGCCGGTAGCCGTACATCGCGAGGCCCGTCGCGGCGCCGACGATGGCAATCTCCGACAGCGGCGTGTCGACGACGCGGTCGGCGCCGAACTCTTCGAGGAGTTCGTCCGTGGCGCGGAACACGCCGCCGCTCTGCGCGACGTCCTCGCCGAACACGACGACGTCGTCGTCGGCCGCCATCTCCGTGTGCAGTGCGTCGTTTACCGCTTCGACGATAGTTGCCTGCATGGTCACCCCTTGGGCCGCTGCTCGATGTAGTCGTACAGTTCGGGACGGCGCTCGAGCAGGTCGCTGAACTCCTCGAACTGCCGCCGGAGTTCAGTCGGTAGCTCCTCGTAGACGTGCGCGAATATCTCCTCGACGTCGCGCTCGGCGAACTCGTTGGCCGCTTCGAGCGCCGCGTCGAACTCCGCGTCGATTTCCTCGACGATGGCCTCGTGGTCGATGTCGTCCCAGAGGCCCTCGCTCTTCAGGAAGTCGCGGTACCGGTCGAGCGGGTCGTTCTCCTCCCAGGCTTCGACTTCCTCGTCGCTGCGGTAGCGCGTCGGGTCGTCGCTGGTCGTGTGGGCGTCCAGCCGGTAGGTCACCGACTCGACGAACACGGGTTCGCCCTGCTTGACGCGCTCCCGCGCCTCCTGGACGGCGTCGTAGACGGCGAGGACGTCCTGGCCGTCGACGCGGATGGCGTCCAGGCCGTACGCCAGCGCCTTCTGCGCAATCGTGTTCGCGCCGGTCTGTTCGTCGGCGGACAGCGAGATGGCGTACTGGTTGTTCTGGCAGTAGAACAGCGCCGGCACTTCGAGCGCGCCCGCGAAGTTGATGGCTTCGTGGACGGCGCCCGTCGACGTCGCGCCGTCGCCGAGGAACGCGGTGGCGATGGCGTCGTCGCCGCTCAAGTCCATCCCCCACGCGAGGCCCGCGACCAGCGGCAGGTGCGAGCCGATGGAGATGGCAATCTGGCAGTTGTGTTCGGCGAACGACCGCTGGCCGTCCTCGATGCCGCGCCAGAACTTAATCATGTCCTCCATCGGGACGCCGCGCATGAACATTGGCGTCCACGCGCGCCCGACGTACAGCCAGTCGTCTGGCTGGAGCGTGAACGCGCTCCCGATGATGCTCGCTTCCTGGCCGCGCGTCGACCCGAACGTGCCGAGTTCGCCGCGGCGCTGGATGCTGACCATGCGCTTGCCGAACACGCGGTCGGTCACCATCCACCGGTAGAGGTCCCGGAACTCCTGGTCGTCCAGGTCGGGGACGTCCGCGGCGTCGTAGGTCCCGTCGGGCGCGACCACCTGGTGGGTGTCCACCGTGAGGTCGTCCTGCGTCAGGAACCGCGGGTCGCCAGCGCTGACGGTGGCGTTGGCTGGGTGGTCCGTTGGTTCGTTCTCACTCATTCGACGACTACCGCAAGGAGAGGTGGGTAAATAAATTCGGGGGTGGGTACCATCCCTGTAACTGGGTGGTCGTCGGAAACGCCCGTGGCGGGCGTGTCGCCGTTCGAACAAACGTTTAATAGCAGTCCTGCCAACGGGTATCGTATGCGTGGAGTTCCCACGGAGGTAGCGGTATGATTGACCCGGACGACCACCTCGTCGTCGACTGCGACTGGCACTACGCGGACACGTTCACGCAGGTGGCGCCGTACATGCCGGAGCCCTGGAAGACGAAGTACCAGAAGAGCGGGTTCGGCGACACCGGCGTGAAGCAGAACCTCGCGGCGTTCTTCCCCGCGTCCACGGGGAGTCGCGCGAACTACGGGAAAATCGAGCGCGAGTTCTCCGAGTACCCGGACGGCGGCGACACGAAAGACGACGTGATTGCGGGGATGGACGAACTCGGCATCGACGTCTCCCTGCAGATTTCCCACCTCATCCTCGCGATGGGCGGCGTGACCGCCGACGACCGCCGCGTCGAGTCGTTCGTGAAGGGCTACCTCGAGTACATGCTGGAGGAAGTCCTCGACCCAGACGAGGGCATCTACGGCCTCGCGCCGATGCCGTACCACGACGTCGACGCGTCGATGGACGTCCTCGACCGCGTGGAGGACGAGGAAGCCATCAAGGGCGTCGTGTTCGTGACCGCTGGCGCGAGTCCGCCGCTGGGCAACCGCAAGTACGACCCAATCTACGAGCGTTGCGAGGAGGAAGGCTACCCGGTCGTCTACCACACTGGCGGCTCGGGCCTCGACGAGTACGTGCGCGCCGGCTACCAGGACATGATTGAGACGCACACGCTCGGGTTCCTGGAGTCGAACATGTCCCAGATTGTGAGCGTTGCCTGCCAGGGCGTCCCGGAGAAGTTCCCCGACCTCGACATCGTGTTCATGGAGTCCGGCGTCACGTACATCCCGGGACTCGTGAGCCGGCTGGACGACGAGTACTTGAAGCGCTCGGAGGAAGCGCCGCTGCTGGAGAAGCGGCCGGGCGAGTACATCACGGACTTCTACTTCGGCACGCAGCCCCTGGAAGTCTCGGCGCGCCCCGACCTCCTGGAACTGTGCTTCGACATGATTGGCACCGACCGCTTGCTGTACGCGTCGGACTACCCGCACTGGGACTTCGACAGTCCGAGCGTCATCACCGACCTCCCGATGATAGACGACCAGGCGCGGAAGGACATTCTCGGGCAGAACGCCGTGGAGGTGTTCGGCCTGTGAGCGCCGACAGTCGCGTCGAGGTCGGCCCGGCGGCGGACTTCGAGGACGGCGACGCCGAAATCGTCCAGGTGGGGCGCGCGGAGGTCGGCGTCATCAAGGCGAACGGCCAGTTCTACGCGCTCCGCAACGAGTGCCCCCACGACGGCGGCCCGGTCTGCGAGGGGAAGGTCGAACCGCGCCTCGTCGGCGAGTGGGGCGGCCCGGGCGAGCGCGTCGACCAGCACTACGACGACGACCAGTGCATCGTCTCCTGCCCGTGGCACGGGTGGTCGTTCGACGTGGAGACCGGCGAACACATCGGCGACGACCGGTACGTCCTCCCGATGTACGACGTCGTCGTGGAGGACGGCGTCGTGTTCGTGGAGAGCGAGTAGTCGCCGCGCGGCGACTGCCGCCGCCACCCACCACGTAGCTATCAAATATCCCATATAGGGATATCTTTTAGTAAGTAGAGCGTGGGGTGTGGTATGATGCCGCAAAAGCAGACAAACAGACGGACGTTTATCAAATCGGGTACGGCCGCGGCGGCCGTGGGCCTCACCGGGGTCACTGGCTGTCTCGGCGGCGGCGGGGGCGGCGCGTCAGACCTCAACCTCGCGTTCACGGTGCCGGTCGAGAACCTCGGGTCGCTGTTCGCCATCGAGGAGATTCGCAACGAACTGACGAACGTGGGCGACAAGTACGAACTCTCCGTCTCACGGAACTCCAGCACCCCGGACTCGTTGAACGCGATGGCAGCGGGCGAACTCGACCTCGCGCTGCTGTCCACGGTGAGTTACGGGTCGGCCGTCAGCGAGGAGGCAGTCCCAGGCAACATCTCGATGGTGTCGACGGACTTCTGGGACGCGCACCCGGACTGGTACGGGTTCACGTTGTACGCACACCCCGACACGGGCATCGAGAACCCCGAGGACATGGAGGGCGCGACGGTCGCTGTCAACGCGAAAGGGACCGGCGTGCACGCCATCGTCAACAAGGCAGTCGAGAGCGCGGGCCTCGACCCAGAGAACGACATCGAACTGACCGAACTGGACTTCCCGGCGTTCACGTCCGCGCTCAAGGACGGCCGCATCGACGTGGGCATCTATCCCGCAATCTTCGCGGTCGGCGCGCGCGCGGAAGGGTTCACGCCCGTCGTGAAGAGCCAAGACCTCTGGGACGAACCGTACCCGTTCGCGTACACCGTCGCGTCCAACGACTCCCTGGACTCGAAGTCCGACGCCATCGAACTCTGGGGCGAAGACCTCGCGGAACTCGTGAACTACGCGTACGACAACCGCTCGGAGGTCGTGTCGCTTGCCGCCAACCAGTTCGACCTGCCGGAGTCGCTCGTCGACGGCTTCTTCCTGACGAACAACGACTACTACCGTCAGGACATCCAAATCGACATGGACAGGCTCCAGTCGACGATGGACGAACTCGTCGACATGGGCTTCCTCGAGAAGTCCTTCGACGTCACGGAGTACGCGACCAACGACTACGTCCCGTCGATAAACTGACCCCACTCCGGGGACGTCGTTTTCTTCGACCGCGAGTCCGCGTAGCCACGCCGGCGGTAGCCACTGCGGGGTGTGGCGAGTGTGAGAGAGACGAGTGGAGCGGCGCGCTGGCGGTTACGTCCAGCGCAGGAGGTAGTTGCGCGCGAACCCGAGCAGGCGGTCGAGCGCGAGGCCGACGAGCATGATGGCGATGATGGCGGCGTACGTCTGCTCGGACTCGAACGACCGCACGCCCTCGATTTCGAGCGCGCCGAGGCCGCCGCCGCCGACGAGCATCTCGAAGACGAACGTGATGATGAGCGACAGCGGCAGCGCAATCTGGAGGCCGGTCATGATGCCCGGGGACGCCGCAGGGATGATGACGCGGTAGAGGAGTTTCCAGTCGCTCGTGCCCATCATGCGGGCCGCCCACACGAGGTTCTGTTCGACCTGGCGGGCCGCCTCGCGGGCGTTCACGGCGATGGGCCAGAAGGTGCCGACCGCCACCATGATGATTTTCGACGTGTCCCCGATGCCGAACCACAGCATGAACACGGGGATGAGCGAGATGATGGGGACTGGGTAGCCGATTTTGATGATGGGGTCGAAGAACCAGTCCGCGACGGCGTTGCGCGCGGTGAGCACGCCGACGGCGACCCCGAGCACGGACGCGATGGCGAGACCGATGAACGCGCGCTTGAGCGTGAGGTACGCGTTGTGCAGCATCTCGCCGTTCATCGTCAGTTCGACGAACCGCGTCAGCACTTCCGAAAGCGGCGGCAGGAAGTAGTAGTGGATGTACCCCATCTGGGTGACGGCCTCCCAGAGCACGAGGACGATGGCCAGCGAGTAGAACGACTTCGCGACGCTGACGAGCGTCGACGCGTCGAAGCGGTCGGCGTTCACGTCCATACTAACACCCGGTTACGGAACACTTCGAAACTGCGGACGGCGGCGTACGCCACCGCGGAGATGACGACGATGGTCGCGAACATCGTGGCGTAGTTGCCGACCTGGCCGGCGGTCAGGATGAGGTAGCCGATGCCCTTGTTGGACGCGATGAGTTCCGCGCTCACGAGCGCGATGAACGCGATGGGGATGGCCTGCCGGATGCCGGTCAGAATCTCGGGAATCGTCGCCGGGATGACGATTTTCAGGAAGAGCCGGCGGCCGTCGGTGCCCATCATCTTGCCCGCCCACACGAGGTTCTGGTCGACGTTCTCGGCGGCGTTGTACGCGTTCATCACGATGGGGAGCAGGCACGCGAGGAACACGATGAGGATGGCGGTGCGCGTGCCGACGCCGAGCCAGAGAATGGCAAGCGGCACGAGCGCCGTCTTCGGAATCGGGTACGTGAGCGCGAGCGGCACCTCGAAGAAGTCCTCCACGGGGGAGAGTCGCGCCATCCCGATGCCGAGCAGGACGCCGAGCACGATGCTCAACCCGAGGCCGACGCCGATGCGGAACAGCGACGTGAACAGGTGCGTGTAGACGCTGCCGCTGACGACGAGTTCCCGGATTTCGCCGGCGACGACCGACGGCGGCGGCAGAATCGCGGCCGGGACGGCGGTGCCGCTGACGTACTCCCAGAGCGCGGTGACGATGACGAGGGGAATCCAGTCGAAGACGAACTTCCCGGCGCGCTGGAGCGGCGCCGGGGCGCGCTCGAACGACCGGACGGTCGCGTTGCGCACGGCTACGGTTGCACCTCCGGTTGGGTCTCCTCCCTGAGGGACTTCCAGACGTCGTTTTTGATGTCGTTGAACTCGGGGCTGGTGATGATTTCCTCGCGGGTCTGCGAGCGGTCGAGGTCGACTTCGGTCACCGTCTTCTTCGTGCCGGGGTGCCGAGTCATCACCATCACGCGGTCGGAGAGGTAGACGGCTTCCTCGACGTCGTGCGTGACGAACACGACGGTCTTGTCGAGGTCGCCCCAGATGTCGATGAGTTGGTCTTGGAGGGACTCCCGGAGCGGCTGGTCGAGCGCGCCGAAGGGCTCGTCCATCAGCAGAATCTTCGGGTCGTAGGCGAGCGTGCGCGCGAGGCCGACGCGCTGTTTCATGCCGCCGGAGAGCTCCTTGGGGTAGTTGTCCTCGAACCCGCTGAGGTCCATCATGTCGATGTACTTCTGGGCGGTCGACCGACGCTCCTCCTTCGGGAGGCCCTGTTCTTCGAGGCCGTACGTGACGTTCTCCATGACCGTCCGCCACGGGAACAGCGCGTAGTCCTGGAAGACGACGCCGCGGTCGGTGCCGGGGCCGTCGATTGGGTCGCCGTCCACCTCGATGGTCCCGGAGGTCTCGTCGAGGAAGCCGGCGATGAGGTACAGCAGCGTGCTCTTCCCGCAGCCGCTGGGGCCGACGATGCTGGCGAACTCGCCGCCTGGGATGTCGAAGGAGAGGTCTTTGACGGCGGTGGTGCGTTCGGCGCCGTCGTCGTACACTTTCTCGAGGCCGGAGATGGAGACGCGTCCGTCGAGCGTGTCCTCAGTCATGCTTCGATTGGTGGCGTGGTGGGGAGGTCTGCAGCGGGTGGTCTCGCACTGTACCGGCGCCGTCGTCAGAGAGGGAGGTCGCGGCCGTAGCGCGCGTTCCGGGCCGCTTCCCGGCGTCTCCGTGGGACTGCACCCCACGGTCACTGTGGATATGTGTCACAGTCCTCTTGTAGCAGTTGCCGTATAAAAAATTTTCCCGGAAGGCAAACTTCGAACGCGCTGTCCGGGCGTTTCGCGGCGTGCACGCGGCGACTGCCTCTATGGCCGCCGGCGGGCTATTCCGGCGCGATGAGTTCGACGGGGTGGCGGTTCTCGCGGGCGAGCAGCGACCCCAGTTGCTCGTGGCAGGACGCGCCGCTGGCGACCACTTCGCGGTCGGCGGCCGTCGGCGCCTCGAACTGGTCGCGCAGCGTCTCGCCGACGTCGACGCTGAGTTCGTAGTACTCGGACTTGTAACCGAAACTCCCTGCCATCCCACAGCACTCCACGTCGGACGTCACGACGTCGTAACCGAGGCGTTCGAGGACGGCCTCCGTGTACACGTCGAGGCCGAGCGTGCGCTGCTGGCAGTGGCTGTGGTAGGCGACGTCGCCGCCGCCCGAGAGCGCGCCGGCGTCCGCGCCGTTCTCCAGCAGGCCGTACACGTACTCCACGACCTCGAAGGACTGTTCGGCGATGCGGTCGGCGCGCTCGTCGTCCAGCAGGCGGCCGTACTCGTCGCGGAACGCCGCGAGGTCAGAGGGTTCGACGACCACCACGTCGCGGCCGGCGTCCAGGTAGGGGTCGAGGCTGTCCGCGACCGTCTCGGCCTGCTCGCGCGCGGTCGCAATCATCCCCTGGGAGAGCGGCGCGCGCCCGCTCTCGTGGCAGGGCGCGAGCACGACGTCGACGCCGAGGGCTTCCAGCGTCCGCACGGCGGCTTTCCCGCGGTCGACGAGCACGTAGTTCGTGTACGCGTCCGGGTACAGGACGACCTCGCGGTCGGCGCTGCCGGCGGAGTCAAGCGGCGTTCGGCTCTCGAACCAGTCCGTCAGGGTCTCGCGCTGGAACGCGGGGAGGTCGCGGCGCGGGTCGACGCCGGCGACGCGGTCGAGGAGCGCGCGCACCGGCGTCGAGTCCGCGAGCCAGTTCGACACGGGCGCGGTCGCCGAACCGAGTTTCGCGAGCGTCCCGAAGTTCCCGAACAGGCGCTTCTGGAGGCTGACGCCGCCCGGGTCGGCGTCCGGCGTGAGGCCCTCGACGAGCCAGTCGAACTCGCCGTCCTCGCCGCGGTTGACGCGGTCGCGGACGGCCGTGTTTATCCACGGGATGTCGATTTTCACGGGGCAGGCGTTCACGCACCGCGAGCAGCCAGTGCAGAGGTCGTTGAACTCGGCGGCGCTGTCCTCGCCGTGGACGCCGGCCTCCCAGCCGGTCGCGATGCCGCCGGTGTAGGTCTCGCCGCCGAACGCGTGCCCGCCGACGTGCTGGAAGTTCGCACAGGAGTTCGCGCACGCGCCACACCGAATACAGTACAGCGTCTCGCGCAGGACGTCGTCCTCGCGCATCTCCCGGCGGCCGTTGTCGAGCAGGACGAGGTGGAACTCGCGGTCATCGGTCGCGCCGTCCAGTGGTTCGTCGGGCGCGTCGAAGTCGACGACCGGCGAGTCCACGGGCGGCGTCAACAGCGAGAGGTAGGTGGCGATGTCCTGGCCGCCGGCGGCGCGCGCGATGAGTTCCGCGAACGGCGGGAAGTCGTCGACGCTCGGAATCAGTTTCTCGACGCCGGCGACGGCGACGTGCGTGTCCGGCGTCACCGCGCACTTGCGGGCGTTGCCCTCGTTCGTCACCAGCGAGATGGTGCCGGACTCCGCGAACACGAAGTTCGCTCCCGTCATCCCGACGTCCGCCTCGCGGATGCGCTCGCCGACGTGGTCGCGCGCGAACTGCGTGAGGTCTTCGGCGGTCTCCAGAGACTCGTCGGGGTCAAAGTGCGCGTTGAACAGGTCGGCGATGTCTTCCGTGGACTTGTGGAACGCGGGGCCGACGAGGTGCGAGGGCGCTTCGTCGGCGACCTGGAGCACGAACTCCCCGAGGTCGGTCTCGGTGACGTCGACGCCCTCGGCTTCGAGGGCGTCGTTGACCTCGATTTCCTCGCTGGTCATCGACTTCGACTTCGCGAGCGCGTCAGCGTCGCGCTCCTCGACGACGTCAGTGATGTAGTCGTTCGCGTCGGCGGCGTCGTCGGCGAGGTAGACGTGGCCGCCGTTGGCTTCGACCGCCTCGGTCACCTGGTCGATGAGTTCGGGGAGGCGTTCGATGGCGTCCTCCTTGATGCGGCGGGCTTCCGTCCGGAGTTCCTCGATGTCGTCCCGGCGGGACTTCGCTTCCTGGCTGGCCTCGTTGACGTGCGTCGTGTTCTCGAAGACGGCGTCCCCCTCCGTGTCGAGGAGGTGCCTGATGTGGTCGGCCTTGGCGCGCCGGCCGCCCGCGCTCGACCCCGTCATCGGTCAGTGATGACGACCGCGTGGACACTCTGTGGGCCGTGCACCCCCGTGACGATTTCGCCCATGTCGGCGGTGGCGCTCGCGCCAGTCGCGAGCACCGCGG
>JBDGQF010000059.1:0-10900 GCA_042219255.1 Halobacterium sp.
CCGCTGGAGACGTGCGCGCGGAGTACGAGGCGGCGCTCGCGAGCGTCGTCGAGGCAGCGGGCGTCGACGCCGTCTCGGAGGCGGCGGGCGTGGACGCCGAACGCCTCGCGGCGCTCGTCGACGGCGACTCGCCGGAGTTCACCGTCGAGGAGGCCGCCGAGGTGCTCGCGGTGAGTGACGACTGGCCGGACGCCGAGGGCCTCCTGCTGGAGGTCAGGGACAACCTGATGCTCCAGATGAGTTCCGCGGTGATGGACGTGGACGCGCTCGCCAGCGGCCTGGACGGCGACCTCGACCCGAAGGAGATACAGCAGAAAATCGAGGGCCGCCAGCCAATGACGCTCGCGGAGTACGCGCGCATCTACCGGCACGTCGCCAGCGAGAACCCGTACTGATGGACGTCGCCGTACTGGGCTGTGGGTACGTCGGCATCGAACTCGGCCGACAGCTACGGGACGCGGGCCACGACGCGGTGGGCGTCCGTCGGTCGGACGCGGGCCTGTCGGCCGTGCGGAACGCCGGCCTGGACGCGGTGCGCGCGGACGTGACCGACGGTGACGCGCTCGCGGCCGTGCCGGACGTCGACGCCGTGGTGTTTGCGGCGAGTTCCGGCGGCCGCGGCGCCGACGCCGCCCGCGAGGTGTACGTCGACGGCCTGCGGACGGCCGTCGAGCACTTCGGTGGCCGCGAGGACTCCCCCGAGCAGTTCGTGTACACGTCGAGTACGGGCGTCTACGGCGACCACGACGGGGACTGGGTGGACGAGGAGACGCCGCTCGACCCGACGACGGAGAAGACGCGCGTACTCGCGGAAGCCGAGCGCGTCTGCCGCGAGGAGGCACCCGACTACGGGATGGACGCGACCGTGGTGCGGTTCGCGGGCCTGTACGGCCCACACCGCTATCGGCTGGAACGGTACGTCGAGGGGCCGGTGACCGAGGGCTACCTGAACATGATTCACCGCGACGACGCGGCCGGCGTCGTGCGGTTCGCCCTCACAGACGATGCAGCGGCGGACGCCGACGTCCTGCTCGCGGTGGACGACGAACCGGTCTCGAAGTGGGCGTTCGCGGACTACCTCGCCGACGAGTGCGGCGTCGAACGCCCCGAGAAGCGGACTGTCGAGGAGCGCCTCGAAGCCGGCGACCTGTCCACGCCAGCGGAGCGCCGCCTGCGGACGAGCAAGCGCTGCTCGAACGACCGCCTCCGCGACCTCGGCTACGAGTACGCGTACCCCACCTACCGCGAGGGGTACGCGGACGCAATCGAGGCGTTCCGTCGCGGGGAGTACAAGTGACGCGGCGGCGAACGCCCTCGTATGGCTACTGCTGACGGGACGTTCCGGTACAAGGAGCGCTTCGGCGACGACATGGCGCGGACGTACTTCCGGCGGGTGCGCGACCGCGCGGTGTCGAGTGTCGGCCTCGGGACGTACCTCGGCGACCCGACCGACGACGTCGACGACGCGTACTACGAGACGGTGCGAACGGCGCTGGAGTCCGGGTGTAACGTCGTGGACACCGCCATCAACTACCGCCACCAGCGCAGCGAGCGCGTCGTCGGGCGCGCGCTCGCCGACGCGGACGTCGACCGCGAGGAAGTCTTCCTGTCCACGAAAGGCGGGTTCGTGCCGTTCGACGGGTCGCGGCCGGACGACCCCGGCGAGTTCGTGCGCGAGGAGTACGTGGACAGCGGCATCCTGGACGGCGACGACCTCGCGCACGGCAGCCACGCCATCACGCCCGGGTTCATCGACGACCAACTCGACCGGTCGCTGCGCAACCTCGGCGTGGAAAAAATCGACCTCTACTACGTCCACAACCCGGAGACCCAGTTGGACGCGCGGTTGTCGGGCGCGGTCTACGACCAGTTGGAGGCGACGTTCGTGCGCTTGGAGGAGCGCGTCGCCGCGGGCGACATCGACCACTACGGCGTCGCGACCTGGGACGCGTTCCGCGTGCCGCGCAGCCACGACCACTTCCTCGACCTCGGCGAAATCATCGGCCGTGCGCGGGCGGCGGCGAAGGAGGTCGGGAACACGGCGACGCACTTGCGCGGCGTCCAGTTGCCGTTCAACGTCTTCATGGCGGACGCGTTCACCGTCGAGTCCCAGGAGGGCCCGGAGGGCGACCAGAGCGTGCTCTGGTACGCGCACGAGGCCGGCCTGAACGTGTTCACGTCCGCGAGCCTCGCGCAGGGCCAGGTGCTGGAGGGCATCCCGGAGGACGTCGACGAGCGCCTGCGAGGGGACACGCTCGCGCAGCGCGGCCTGAACTTCGCGCGGAGCGCGCCGGGCGTCACGGCCGCGCTCGCCGGCACGACGAGCCCCGAGCACGTCCGGGAGAACGTAGCCGCGGGGACGTTCGAGCCGATGGGCGCGGACGCCTTCGACGCCGTCTTCGAGTAGTCCGGGTCGCCGGTCGTCCGGGCGGAACCACAAGAATTGACCTTCCGCGCCGTGAAGCGGGGGCGTGTCCAGTGCCACCGGGAGCGACGCGCGGCGCGTCCGCCTGTTCGGGTCGCTGTGCGCGCTCGTGTTCCTCGTGAACTTCGGGCGCGTCGTGTTCGCGCCGCTGGTCGCGCCGCTGCAAGCGGACTTCGTGACCAGCGACGCGGCCGTCGGCCTGGTGGCGACGCTGGCGTGGCTGGGGAGCGCGCTCCCGCGCCTGCCGACGGGCTACCTGTTGACGCGCGTCGACCGCCACCACGTCGTCCTCGGCACGGGCGCGCTGCTGGCGGTGTCGTCGGCGGGGATGACGTTCGCGCCGACCATCGAGTTCGTGATGCTGGGCGCGTTCCTCGTCGGCATCGCGTCGGGCGCGTACTTCGTCGCCGCGAACCCCCTCATCAGCGAACTGTTCCCGAACCGCGTGGGGCGCGTCGTCGGCGTGCACGGCACGGCGAGCCAGTTGGCGGCGGCCGTCGCGCCGATACTCGTCGGCCGCGTGCTCCTGGAGTTCTACTCGTGGCGCGCGCCGTTCTACTTGCTGTCCGCGGCCGCCGTCGCGGTGACCGCGGTCATCTTCGTGCTCGCGCGCCGCACCGACCTGCCGGAGGCGGGGCGCGCCGACCGCGACCTGCTGGCCGCCATCCGCCGCCAGTACCGCATCGTCCTCCTCGGCGTCGTTATCATCGGGCTCACGGGCCTCGTCTGGAACGGCTTCTTCAACTTCTACATCAAGTACCTCACCGAGACGAAAGGCATCGCGAGCGGCACCGCCGAGACGCTGCTGACCGTCGTGTTCGCGGCGGGCGTCCCAGCGTTCTGGTACACGGGTCGTCTCGCCGACCGGTTCAAGCACGTCCCCCTGATGATTACCGTGCTCGCGGGGTTCGTGGTCTCCCTGCTCGCGCTCACGCTCGTCGAGAGCCTGCCCGCCGTCGCCGCCGTCTCCGTCGTCCTCGGGTACGCCGTCCACAGCCTCTTCCCCGCCATCGACACGTTCCTCCTGGACAGCCTGCCGGACGCCGACCGCGGGAGCGCGTACGCCGGCTACAGCGCGTCGATGATGGTCGTGCAGGCGATGGGGAGCGTCCTCATCGGGACGCTGCTCGGGCGCGGGTTCGCGTACGACTTCGTCTACCAGGTCGGCGGCCTCGCGCTCGCCGTGCTCGTCGTCGCGCTCGCGGTGTCCTACCGCCTGGGCCGGCTGCCCGCTGGCGCAAGCTAATTCAGCGCGGCGTCCCCAGCGGGCGTATGGACTACACGCAGGAGCGGGTCGCGACGCTCCACGACTACGGCGGCGCCGACCCGGACGCGCCCACCGGCAGGGCGGCCGTCGTCGTCCCGATGACAGACCGCGAGTACGCGGGCCTGGCGCCCGAGCGCGTGTTCTCGGAACTGGAGCGCGTCGACCCAGCGGAGGTCGTGGTGCCGTTGCGCGCGCCCGCCGAGCGCGTCCCGGACTTCCGGGACTGGCTCGCGGAGTTCGACGTCCCGCTCACGCTGTTGTGGTGTGACGGCCCGCGCGTCGAGTCGCTGCTCGACGACGCCGGCCTCGCGGGCGAACGCGGGAAGGGACGGGACGTCTGGCTGGCGCTCGGCGTCGCGGCGTGCCACGACTACGTCGTCGTCCACGACGCGGACACGAAGACGTACGAGGCCCGGGACGTCCGGAAGCTGTTGTTCCCGCTGGCGGACGGGTTCGAGTTCTCGAAGGGGTACTACGCCCGCGTGGAGAACGACCGGCTGTACGGCCGGCTGTTCCGGTTGTTCTACGAGCCACTCGTGGCGGCGCTGGCGGACGAGCACGACCACGATGTCGTGGACTTCCTGGGGGCGTTCCGGTACGCGCTCGCCGGCGAGTGCGGGATGACCGCGGAGACGGCTCGTAGGCTCCGGGTGCAGCGCCGCTGGGGCCTGGAGGTCGGCACGCTCGGCGAGGCGTTCCGGGTCGCGGGCGCGGACGGCGCGGCGCAGGTCGACCTGGGGCGGTACGAGCACGACCACCGCGCCGTCTCCGGGCCGACGGGGCTCTCGGAGATGAGCGAGGGCGTCGGCGCCGCGCTCCTGCGCGCCGTCGAGGACGCCGGCGTGGACATCGACTACGACGCGCTCACCGAGCGCTACCGCGACGCAGCCGACCGGTTCGTCAGGGCGTACGGCGCCGACGCCGCGTTCAACGACCTCGACTACGACGCCGAGGGCGAACGCGACCAGACCGGGACGTACGCGGACGCCATCGCGCCACCGGGGCCGGACACGCGCCTGCCCGCGTGGACGGACGCCGACCTCGAACCGACGGCGGTCGCGGAGGCGGCCGCGGCGGACGTCCGCGAGACGGGAGCGCGCGGGACGGAGGATTCAAGCGCGTCCGCGCGAGACCACGACTCGTGAACGGCGACGAACTCGCGGGCGTCGTAGACCTCTTCGACGGCCTGACGCGCGAGGAACTCCGCGACGCGCTCCGCGAACTGGCGTTCAAGCGCGGCGACGACTTCGACAGCGACGCCGCCGCCGACGACGTGACTGCGGCGCTCCGGGACTACTTCCTCGTCTCCGTTGACGTCGACGGCGAGGACGTCCTCGTCCCGGGGCCGGCCGCGTTCCCGGAACTCCCCGAGCGCGCCACCGACCTCCCGCACATCCTCGACGTGGAGTCGCGCAGCGTCGACCGCGACGACCTCGCGACGGCGGTCCGCGCGCGCCTGGAAGCCGACGCCGTCGACGCGGACGCCGACCGAGCGCGCGACCTCCTGGACGTCACGTACGACGCGGAAGCGTGGGCGCCCGTCGACCTCGACGACGTCCGCGACCAGTTGACTGCCAAACTGGACGACGGCGCGTGAGTTAAGGTCGTCGCGGCCGTCGCCCCCCGCATGGACCTGTCGCGGGTCGCCGCGCACCGGCCCGAGCGCATCACGGACGAAGACCGCGACGCCGCGGTGCTCGTGCCGGTCGTCGAGCGCGACGACGGCCCCGCCCTGCTGTTCACGAAGCGCGCCGACCACCTCGGCGAGCACCCCGGCCAGATGAGTTTCCCGGGCGGCGGCCGCGAACCCAGCGACCGCGACCTCCGGGACACCGCCGCCAGGGAGGCCAACGAGGAGATTTCGCTGTACCTCGAGGAGATATCGTTCGTCGGCCAGCTGGACGACATCCGGACGACGTCGCGGTACTCGGTGACGCCGTTCGTCGCGCGCGTCCCCGACCGCGAGTACGAACCCGACGAGCGCGAGGTCGACGAGGTCGCCGTGCTGTCGGTCGTCGACCTCACCGACCCCGATAACTACGAGGTCGAGAAGCGCCGCCACCCGCGGTACGGCGAGGCCATCGTCCACTTCTTCCACGTCGACGACTACACAGTCTGGGGCGCGACCGGCCGCATCCTCGTGCAGTTCCTCGACCTCGCGGTCGGGTGGACGCCGCCCGAGCGCGAACCCGAGGTCGTCGAGATGGATCCCGACGACTGACTCCGGGCGCGTGTGGCCGACTCCCATACGGTGAAGGGACTGTAGGCCTAACTCCGAGCGATGACCGATTCGCCGACAGTCGCCGTCCTCGGGGGAGGCATCGGGGGGTTGACCGCGGCCCACGAACTCGCAGAGCGCGGGTTCGACGTGACTGTCTACGAGGCCAACGACCGCGTCGGCGGGAAGGCGCGCAGCGTCCCCGTCGACGGCGGCGACCGGCCGCTCATGGGCGAACACGGCTTCCGGTTCTTCCCGGCGTACTACCGGAACGTCGTGGACACGATGGCGCGCATCCCGGACGCCGCCGCGCTCGCCGGCGACGGCGACGGCACGGTCGAAGACCACCTGGTCGCGACCAGCGAGACGCTGCTCGCGGGCACCGACGGCACGGCAATCACGGCGTCGACGGAGCGCCCGGAGACGCCCCGGGAGTGGCTGGAGTCGTTCCGGCCGCAGGTCGCCGGCGACGACGTCCCAGACCGCGAAATCGCGCACTTCCTGTCCCGGCTCGCGGTGCTGTTGACGAGTTGCCGGGAGCGCCGCGAGGACGAGTTCGAGCGCCAGTCCTGGTGGGAGTTCATCGACGCCGACGAGATGTCGCCGGCGTACCGGAAGCACCTCGCGCAGTCCACGCAGTCCCTGGTGGCGCTCCGGCCGGAGGACGGGAGCGCGCGTACCGTCGGCTCAATCTACCTCCAGTTGCTGTTCGGGCAGTTCGACCCCGAACGCCCAGCGGAGCGCGTGCTTGACGGCCCGACGAGCGAAGTGTGGCTGGAGCCGTGGGCCGCCCACCTCCGCGACCTCGGCGTCACAATCCACACGGGCGCCCGGGTCGAGGCAATCGAGAGCGACGGCGAGCGCGTGACGGGCGCCGTCGTGGACGGCGAGACAGTGACCGCGGACTGCTACGTCGCCGCGGTGCCCGTCGAAGTGATGGCCGACCTCCTCACGCCGGAATTGGAGCGCGCGGCGCCGTCGCTGTCGGGGACGCGGCGCGTCGACACCGCGTGGATGAACGGCGTCCAGTTCTACCTCGACCGGGACGTCCGCCTCGCGGAAGGCCACGCGGTCTTCCTGGACTCGCCGTGGGCGCTGACCGCCATCAGCCAGCAGCAGTTCTGGCGCGACCACGACGTCAGCGAGCGCTCGGACGGCGACGTCGAGGGCGTCCTCTCCGTCATCGCGTCCGACTGGGACACCCCCGGCATCCTGTACGGCAAGCCCGGGAGAGAGTGCACGCGCGAGGAAGCCGTCGAGGAAATCTGGGCGCAACTCCAGGCGCACGTCGGCGCGGACGCCCTCCCGGACGACGCGCGCGTCACCCACCTGCTCGACCCGGAACTCACCGCTGGCGGGGACGGCCTCCAGAACGGGTCGCCGCTCGTCATCAACACCGTCGGCAGCCTCCAGCACCGCCCAGAAGCCGGCACGGACGCGGACAATCTCGTGCTCGCCGCCGACTACGTGCGCGTCGACACCGACCTCGCGACGATGGAAGCCGCCAACGAAGCAGGGCGCCACGCCGCCAACGCCGTCCTGAGTCGGTCGCCGGTCCGCGCGCGCCCCGTCCAGACCTGGGGGCTGGACGAACCGGGCGTCTTCGACCCCCTAAAGAAGGAGGACGCGCTCCGGTACCGCCTCGGCCTCCCCCACCCCGGCGAGGCCGGCCACGACGTCTGGAAGTTCGCGCGCCGCCTCCGCGCGTGACTCCGCGACGCGCCCGCAGACGGCGTCGGTGGCCGTACCTGAGGTGAGCGACACGCTTTTGTCCGCGCACGGGTTGGACACGAGTATGGTCGCAGAGACGATGGATCGAGTTCCGCTCTTGTACTGAGTCGCAACGTCGTCTCGCGGCCCGGGGTGGTCTGTCGTGCTGAAAAGCGACAGCCACGCCGCGGTCGCGGGCGTCGACGCCGTCGCACTGAAACCCGCCGAACACGACGTCGACCGCATCCCAGACCTGCACGCCGGCGTCGAGCGCGTCGTCGTCGACTACGAGGGCCGCGAACACCTCCCGGACTTCGACGCGCTCGCCGCGCTCGCCGCCGACCGCGAGGTCCGGGTGACGACGCCCCTCCGAGCGGACGGCTTCGACCCCCTCGGCGACGACTCGCTCGCCGACGCGCTGCCCGACGAACTCGGGCGCGTGTTCGTCGCCGGACACGGCGCCTACCTCAGTGAGGAAGAAGGCGACCGCGCCATCGCGCCCCGCCTCGGCGCCGCCACGGCCGAAGACGGTGACGCGTGGGTCGGCACGGAGGGCGTCGAACGCGCCGCGCTCGCCACGGGCGCGACCCAGTTCGAACTGCTGTCGCGGACGACGGAGACGGACGTGCAGTCGCTGCGCGCGGCCGGGTTCGACGGCGACGTCGCCGTCTACGCGCCCACCGTGCTCAGCGGCGAGGAGGACGAGATACTGGACGCAGTCGGCGCCTATACGGCGCGGCGCGGGCCGGTGCGGCGCGCGCTCCCCGAGGACGCGGCGACGGACGGCAGCGCCGAGGGCCGCGCACGCGAAGTCCTGTCGAAGGCGGTCAGGGACTACGCGCTCGTCGGCGACCACGAGACGGTCGCCGGGCGCGTCCAGTCGCTGCGGGACGCCGGCGTCGACCACGTCGTCGCCTACCCCGCCGCCGGACTCGCGTCGTTCCTCGAGTAGGCTACTCGACGGTGACGAGGAACGTCTTGCCGCCGCGGCGCTCGATGAACGCGTCCTCGCCGTGCGTGTCCGCGTAGGCGGCCACGCCGGCGGCGGTCATCTCCGAAACCTCGATGCGGCGTTGTGAGCGCTCGGCCGCCGTCGCAGAGCGGCGTCGTTGCTGCAGTGCCATACCCAGTAGTGCGTCGAGCACCCCCTTCAACCGCACCCGTGCGGAGTGAAAGTGAAACTGTCGGAGGGCGGCCGACCGCGCCCGCGGCGCCCGCAGCGGCTGCAGCGGGGTCCGGCGGCCGGCGCCGGGCCGTCCGCGGCAGTTATACTGTCCCGCTCGCATCCTCCGGCATGGACGACTCGGAACGCAGTGTCGACGCACCGACCGGCGACTGGGACGCGACTGCCGCGCCGGGCGACGACCGCGGCGACGGCCTCGACGTCGCGGTCGTCGGCGGCGGCGCGGTCGGCGTCACCGCCGCCCACGACCTCGCCGTCCGCGGCGCCGCGGTCACGCTGTACGAGCGCGGCACCGTCGCCGGCGAGAGCACGGGGCGTGCGGCCGGCATCCTCTACGACGCGTACGCCGAGGACGTCGACGCCACGGTCGCCGACCGCGCGCTCGAACGGTTCCGCGCGCTCTCCGGCACCGGTGACTTCACCTTCGAGGAGTCGCCGTACCTCTGGTTCGTCACCGAACACGGCCGGAAGGCCGACGCCATCCGCGAACAGGTCGAGGGCATGCAGGCGAACGGCCGCCGCGTCGAGCGCGTCGACGCCGACGCAATCAGCGAAGAGTTCCCCGCGCTCCGCACGGACGACGCCGTCGAGGCCGCTATCGCGCGGAACGCCGGCGTCGCAGACACCGCGGCGTACGCCGACGCCGTCGCCGAACTCGCCGCGGAGCGCGGCGTCGACGTCCGCGAACGCACGCCCGCGAAGGTCTCCCTCGACCCGGCGCGCGTCAACGACACCGAGTACGACGCCGTCCTCGTCGCCACCGGCGCCCAGACCAAACAGGTACTCGCGGACGCCCGCCTCCAGGTGCCCCTCAAGCCGTACCGCGTCCAGGCGCTCACCGCGACGCCCGCCGGCGCCATCCCCACGTTCTACGACGCCACCGCGGGCTACTACGCGCGCCCCCACCCGGAGGGCGTGCTCGCCGGCGACGGCACCGAAGAAGTCGAAGCCGACCCGGAGTCCTACGACCTGGAGGGCGACGACTGGTTCGTCGACGAGACCCGCGACCGCCTCGCCGACCGCGTCCCGGGCTACGACCCCGAGGTCCACCGCGCGTGGGCGGGCCTCTGCAGCGCGACGCCAGACCGCGACCCGCTGCTCGGCGAACTCGCCGAGGACGTGTTCGTCGCTGCCGGCTGGCAGGGCCACGGCTTCATGCGCGCGCCCGCCACCGGCGAAATCGCCGCCAGACAGGTGCTCGGCGACGACCCCGTCCCCGGGTTCGACCCACAGCGCTTCGACGGCGACGAGGAGTTCGAGGTCGTCGAAGGGATGGCCGTCGAATAACGGCGGCGAGAACAGTCAGGCCGACTCGTCAGGGTCGGCGTCTGCACCCGCGTCCTCGACGCCGGCGTCCGCTTCGCCCTCGTCGTGGTCGCTCGCGTCGGTCATCTCGACGGTCGTCCCCTCGCGCTCGCCCTTCGGCAGGAAGACGTACAGCGTCCCGTTCTCGCGGAGTTCCGCGCGCGCCGCGTCCGCCTCCACGACGGCGTCGTCGGGCAGTTCCGCGCGGCCGTCCAGCGTCAGGCCGCGCCCCGGGAACGCCATCTCGAACCCCTCGCGGAACTCCCGGAACCGGTCGACGCGGACTCCGACGGCGCCGTCCTCGTAGTTCACCTGGACGTCGCCAGCCGTCGCGCCCGGCGCGTCGAACACCACGAGGTACTCGTCGTCGCTCTCCAGGACGTCCACGGGCAGCGGCGACTCCTCCTGGAAGCGCGACGCCGCACGCCCCATGCGCTTGAACACCGCGTCGCCGACGGCTTCCGCGAACTCGCGCGCCGTCATAGTTCGATACGCTCCAGGCAGTCCGTCCCGCCACACAGCGGACACTGGAGGTCGGAGACGGAGAGGTCGTCGCTGACGTCGTACGTGTAGTGGTTCTCGAACATGTCGAGTTCGCAGTCGTCGCTCGTGCACTTCAGTTCCTCAGTGGCAGGCATACGTTGACGTTGGTGCGGCGCGGCCATAAAGCAGCGGGCTCCGGTGAGAACGACTGCCAGCACGCACCCCCACCACAACAGGCAAGTGCTGGGGCGTCGCTGCCCAAGGTATGCCGCCGTCCCGCGGCCCGCGCGCCGTCCTCCTCGTCGCCGC
>JBDGQF010000059.1:11000-12605 GCA_042219255.1 Halobacterium sp.
TCGCCGCCCTCGCCGTCCTCGTCGTGCGGACTGTCGAGCGCGCCGGCGTCGACCTCCCCACGACCGACCGCGTCCTCCTCGCGGCGGCAGTGCTCCTGGTCGGCCCGGTCGGCGTGAACCTCGTGATGGGGCAAGTGAACCCACTACTGGCGGCCGGCATCGCCGCCGGCACCGTCCTCGCCGAAAAGGGCCGCGAGCGCGCCAGCGGAGCCGCGTTCGGTCTCGTCGCGCTCGTGAAACTGTTCCCCGCGCTCGTCGGCGTCTGGCTGCTCCGCCGGCGCGCGTGGCGCGCCATCGCCGCCGCGACCGCCACCGGACTCGCCGGCCTCGCTGCCGGCGTCCTCGTCTTCGGCACCGGCACCACGGAGACCTACCTCACCACCACGCTCACCAGCGAGGCCAGCGTCGCGTCGTTCGCGGCGGGCGCCGACCACACCGCGCCCTACTCCACCGTCCGCCGCCAACTCGCCTCGTCTTCCCTGGTCTCCCCGCAGACTGGCTGCTCCCCGCGGGCATCGCCGTCCTCGCATCCGTCTACGCCGGCGTGAACCGCGTCGTCGCCGACGCGCGCAGCCGCCTCGTCGCCCTCCTCGGCACGCTCCTCGCCACGCTCGCGCTCCTCCCGCTCGAACCGTTCTACGTCGTCCTCGCGCTCTACCCACTCCTCCCGCTGCTCTACCTCCTCGACCCCGGCGCGCCGCGCTCGCTCCTGCTCGCCGGCGCGCTCCTCCTGCTCGTCCCCGTCGCCTGGCCGACCGTCACGACCGCGACAGCGCTGCTCCCCAGCGGCCTCGCCGCCGGCCTCCAAGCGCTTGCGCGACCCGTCTTCGCGTTCGTCCTCCCGCCGACCGTCGGCACCTACCTCGCGCTCGCCGGCTGTCTCCTCCACCAGCACCGCGCGGCACGGCGGCCGAACGACTTTGCGTGAGCGCGCCCAGGAGCGAGTGTGAACGTGGAGACGGTGTACGGCGTCGACTTCAGCGGCGCCGAGGACGCCGGCGACAACGTCTGGGTCGCGGAACTCGACGTCTCGGGCAGCCCCGAACTGACGGCGTGCCAGCGCGCGCCGGTCGCGCTCGCCGACTGCTACGACGGGGAGCCGACGACCGACCGTGCCGCGACGCTGGACGCGCTCGCATCGTTCGTGGCGTCCCTGCCAGCGACCGCAGCCGTCGGCTTCGACTTCTCCTTCTCGGTGCCGGCGCGGGTCGCGCGCGGCGCCCTCGACGCCGAGACGTGGCCAGAGGTCGCCGATGCCGTCGCCGGCTGCGCGGACGCCGACGCGTTCGCCGAGCAGTGCGTCGAGTGGACGCAGGCACACACCGACGACACCTACCTGAAGCGCGAGACGGACGCCGAATGGGGCGCGTTCTCGCCGTACCACTTCTTCGTCGCCGCGCAGACCTACCACGGCATCGCGGACGTCCTCCACCCGCTCCGCGACCAGGCCTGCGTCGTCCCGTTCGACGCGCGGACAGACCGGCCAGTCGTCGCCGAAGTGTATCCAGCTGGGACGCTGGACGCGCTCGGTCTCTGCCGCGAGGGCTACAAGGGACGCGGCGAGGGCGAGACGCGGCGCCGCGAGCGGAACGTCGACGGCCTCGC
>JBDGQF010000242.1:0-12326 GCA_042219255.1 Halobacterium sp.
TCCGGCGAACACGACGGACACTCGAAGGGGACTGACTCCCCGACGTTTTCGCTCATGGACACGACTAGCAGTCCCGGACGTAAAAGCACGCGGAGTCCCGTTTTACCCACACTTCGTCCGCTAGCATGTGGTCGGTGTCGGCACCCAGAAAGCCCCCGCACGCTCGACCGGCCGGGACTCGCTGCGCGCACTCGCTGCGCTCGCGTGCTTGCGTCGTCCGGGCCGGGTCGAGCGTGCGGCCCCTTTCAGTCCCGGAAGCCTCACTCCGTTCGTCTTCCGTCCCTCGCGGACGCTCCGCGTCCGCTCAGTCCCGCCCGCTACCGGGTGGGCAGTCGCTCGCGGCTCCCTCCGGTCACCGCTCGTACGTACCGAGGCCTCCCAGTGGTCGGCCTCGCGCTCGCTACGCTCGCGGCAGGTGGACAGTCTCCCCGTCCGCGTACACGGTGGGGTCGCGGATGATGCCGTCGAGGTGGAGGGGGGCGTCGGTGTCGCCGCCGATGCCGGCGTCGTCGCCGATGGCGACGTGGACGGTGCCGGCGGCCTTCTCGTCGAGGAGGACGCTGCCGACGAGTTCGGTGACGGCGACGTTCGTGCCGATGCCGAGTTCCGCGAGGTTGTACGCGTCCCGGCCGACCTGCTCGCTGGCGGCTTCGACCTGCTCGCGCACCTGGTCGTCCGAGATGTCGGTGACGAAGCCGTCCTCGACCTCGAAGCGCAGCTGCTGGTCGTCGGCGAGTTTGCCGTGAGGCATCATCGTGCCGTCGACGACGTACGTGCCGTTGGCGTCCGTCGGGGAGACGAACACTTCGCCCGCTGGGAGGTTCGAGAAGTCGCCGGGCTCGTGCACGATGCCGGTGTCGTCGCGCCACTCGCGGTCGCCTGGCTCGAACGTGATGTCCGTGCCCTGGGGTGTCGTCACGCGAATCTCGTCGGCGTCCGCGACCTGCGCGAGCACGTCCTCGCAGTGCTGCCGGATGGTCTCGTAGTCGGCGTCCAGGCCGGTCGTGAACACGCCCTCGGTGATGCCGGGGAGGGTGGCGCCGCGGGCGCCGGCGTCGTTCGCGGAGCCGCGGGCGCGCGTGTGACTCAGACTCTTCGTGGTGGGCGCGAGGAAGACGTCCGCGTCCTTCATCGCGGCGGCGACCGGACTCGGCGGCTCCTCGCCGTGCTGGTCGCCCGGCGGATACCGCAGGAGGGCGGCGTCGTCGGTGACCTCGCTGGCAACCTCGTAGAGCGCTTCGCCGATGGGCTGGCGGTGGTCGTCGGTCACGACAACGCAGGACTCGTCAGCCGCGAGTCCGAGACACTGTTCGACCGCGGTTTCGGCGGCCTCGCGCAAGCTCATGTACGAGCGTGCACGCGCCCCGGGTATAGCGCTTTTCGTGTGCGAAAAACCAGTGGGTCGCTCGTCACGCCTCCGGCGGCTCTTCGAGGTCTTCGAACAGGTCCATCTGTTCGGGCGCGTTCTCGGCGAGTTGCCACTCCTCGCGCTCTGGCTGCCGCTCGGGCATGGCACTTGGAACTACGCGCGCCAGCGCCGAAAGCTCTTTGCTAGCAATGCACACACTTCGCGCGCCGGATTCACTACAATCCCGGTAAACGTCCGTAGAGAGACCTCGTAACGGTTATCCCCGTCCCTGTGGGACTCCGTAGTATGACTCGCGTCGGCATCAACGGCTACGGCACCATCGGGAAGCGCGTCGCGGACGCCGTCCGCGACCAACCCGACATGGACGTCGTCGGCGTCGCCAAGACCCGTCCGAACTACGAGGCCGAGCAGGCAATCGAGCGCGGCTACGACCTCTACGCCGCCATCGAAGACCGAGCGCACAAGTTCGCGGAAGCCGGCCTGGAGACGGAGGGCCTCGTCGACGAACTCGTCGCGAAAAGCGACGTCGTCGTCGACGCCACGCCCTCGGGCATCGGCGCGCAGAACAAGTCGCTCTACGAGGAGTACGACACGCCCGCCATCTACCAGGGCGGCGAGGACGCCGACGTCGCCGACGTCTCGTTCAACGCGCGCTCGAACTACGAGGACGCCGTCGGCGCCGACCACGTCCGCGTCGTCTCCTGCAACACGACCGGGCTCTCCCGCCTCGTCGCGCCGCTCCGCGAAGCCTACGGGGTCGAGAAAGTCCGCGCGACGCTCGTGCGCCGCGGCGGCGACCCCTCGCAGTCCGACCGCGGCCCCATCAACGACATCCTCCCCGACCCGATTTCGATTCCGAGCCACCACGGCCCGGACGTCCAGACCATCTTCCCCGACCTCGACATCGACACGCTCGGCATGAAGGTGCCCGCGACCCTCATGCACATGCACAGCGTGAACGTCACGCTCGAAGCCGAACCCGACGCCAGCGAGGTCCGCGAACTCCTCGCCGAGCAGTCCCGCATCACCGTCCTCGACGAGCGCCTCGGCATCGAGGGCTCCGGCCAACTCAAAGAGTGGGCGCTCGACCGCGGCCGCCCGCGGGGCGACCTCTGGGAGAACTGCCTCTGGGGCGAGTCCGTCACCACCGAGGGCCGGGACTTCTACTGCTTCCAGGCCATCCACCAGGAGTCCGACGTCGTCCCCGAGAACGTCGACGCCGTCCGCGCCATCACGGACAGCGCCGACGCCGCGGAATCGGTCGCCACGACGAACGACGCGCTCGGCATCTGAACCGCACCGAGTGACACAGTCCGAACGCTTTTCCAGCGTGCCGACGTACCACCGTCCATGAGACGCGACGACCGGGACGACCCCTTCGACGACATCTTCCGCGAAATCGAGCGGATGATGGACGAGATGATGGACGGAGCGGGGAGCCTCGACGACGACCAGTCCGGGTTCGCGACGGACACCCACGTCGACGTCCACGAGACGGACGACGAGGTGCGCGTCATCGCCGACCTGCCTGGCGTCGAGAAAGACGACATCTCCGTGCAGTGCGACGGCGAACACGTCACCATCAGCGCGCACGGCGACGCCCGCGAGTACGACGAACGCATCAGCCTCCCCGGGACCGTCGACCCGCGCTCCGGCGACGCCACCTACAACAACGGCATCCTCGAAATCACGTTCGAGCGCACGAGCGAGTCGACGAACATCGACGTCGAATAGCGCGCTCACCCGCCCGGGCCGCCCACGCGCCCGCACCGTCCGAATCACGCGCGTCGGCCGCTTATTCTTCCGCCGTCCGCTCGATTAGCGCTGCGAGCCGGTCGTAGAACCCGGCCTCGTACTTCGACTCGTCGTCGATGGTCGGGCGCGCGTTCGTCTCGTTGACGACCGCGCGGTCGCCGGACACGAGCACGTCCACGCCGAGGAAGTCGACGTCGAGCGCGCCAGCGGCCGCCACGGCGAGGTCGGGGAACTCCGCTGGGAGGTCGACGCCGGACGCGTCGGCGCCGCGGTGGACGTTGTGCTTCCAGCCCTCGGGCGCTTCGCGCTGCACCGCCCCGACGACCTCGCCGTCCAGTACCATCACGCGGTAGTCCGCGGCGTCCGGCAGGTACTCCTGGACGAGGTAGGACTTGTCGCCGGTCGCGCGGTAGTCGTGCACGAGGTCGAGGTAGTCCGTGACGCCCGAAAGGGAGTCCGCGTCGTGGACTTTCGTGACGCCGACTCCCCTGGTCGTGGAGTTCGGTTTCACGACGACGGGGCCGTCGAACGCCTCGAAGGCCGCGCGCACGTCGTCCTCGTCGGCGGGGTTCGAGACGTACCGCGTCTCCGGGACGGGAACGCCGGCGTTGGTCAGCGTCGCGAGCGCGCCCGCCTTGTTCCGCGACCGCAGCACTGCCTCGCGGCCGTTCACCCACGGCACGCCCAGGAACGCGTCCACGACGCCGCCCTCCATCAGTCGCCCCGGGAACACGAACCCGGCGTCGAACCGCGCGGGGTCGAACGGCGGCGACGACAGGTCGGTGACTGCCTCCCGCACGGAGACGTGTTCGGCGCGAATCCCGCGGTCGGCCAGCGGCCCCCGCATCCGCTGGAACGTCTCGGCGTCGTTCGCGACCGCCAGTCCGAGCATACACCGTAGTCGTCGCTACGGGGCTAAAACCCGGCGGTCGGCGGCAAGCGACGAGGAAGCCGGCCGGCACAGCGGTCGCTACGGGGTCGCGAGAACGGCAGGAGGGTCCGAGTTAGCTGACGAGGAGTTCTTCGCCGCGCTCGACGTTAATCTTGCACGGCGGCGTAATCTTGTTGTACGCGCGACGGAACGCCTCCTTCACGGCGTCGGCCTGCTCGACCTCGCAGTACGCCGTGAACAGCTGCTCGCCCGGATAGATGCGGGCGGCCGTGCCCACCGGCACGCCGAACGCCTGGCGCATCCCGTCGGAGACGCGGTCTGCGCCCGCGCCCGTCGCCTGCTTGTTCTCCCGGATTATCTGGTGGGGGAACTTGCGGAGCTGCATCTTGTAGTTGCCCTCGCCGAGCTCCTTGATGAGGTGGCGGTTCGCGGACAGGCGCGCGGCCTCCAGCGACCCGTGGCGGAGCTGGCACTCCTCCTCGGGGACGAGGCTAATCTGGACTGGGTACTCGTCGGCGTCTTTCTGGAGGTCGCCCATCTGGTGCTGTGCAATCTTCGAACCCGGAATCCCCGTGACGTAGTCGCGACGGGTGTACGACGGCTTGTCGATTTTCCGGTACATGGAGGCCGGCTTCTCGGACATAGTTACTACTGGAGGCTGACGGCCAGCGCGCGAATAAAGGCTTCGAACCGGCTCCGTCGCCGTCCCGGCGGATACCGGCCGGCAGCCACCGCGACACACCGCCCCCTGACTGTGCCGGCGTCCCCGGTACCGGCGGGCCGCTGTGGGTATCAGTCCGTTTTAGCCGCGCCGCCCGCAAACCCGCGTATGACCTTCCTGGAGTTCGACGCGCTCCGCGGCGCGCTCGCGGACGCAGACTTCGACCGGCCGCCGGCGTTCGTCGCGAACGCGCACGTCACGGGCGTCTCCGTCGCCCGCGCGCTCGACGCCCACGACGTCCCCGTCATCGCGCTCGACCGCTCCGGCGACGGCGCCGCACCGCCCTCGAACGCCGTCAACTACGCGGGCCGCGTCACGTACCCGCTGGACGACGAGGACGGCTTCCGCGAGGACGTGGAAGCGCTCGCCGCCGAACTCGACCACGACCCGGTCGCGTTCGGGTGCATGGACGAGTGGGCGCTCGCGTTCGCCGAAACCGACCCGGACGGCGTCCGCCTGCCGTTCGCCGACGCGGACGTCCTCGACGCCGTCCTCGACAAGTCCTCGCTCTACCGGGCGTGCGAGGAACTCGGCGTCCCCTACCCGGAGACCTACCGGCTCTCTGAAGTCGACCCGGAGGACGCCGCCGACGAACTCGGCTTCCCGCTGGTCGTCAAGCCGGCGCGCAAGCGCGAGTTCGAGGAAGCCGTCGGCACGAACGTCATCGAGGTCGCAGACCGCGAAGAGTACCGCGACGTCGTGGAGACGGCCCAGGACACCGGCATCGAGGTGATGGCCCAGGAGAAAGTCCCGGTCGCGCGCGGCGAAGACCACTCACTCGCCTCGTACGTCCCCGAGTCCGGCGACCCGCTCGCCGTCGTCGGGAACGCTCGCGTCCGCGCGCCGCTCGGCTACGGCACGTCCTGCGTCGTCGAGCGCGTCGACCAGCCTGAAATCCGCGAGCGCGCGCTCGCCGTCATCGAGGACGCCGGCTACCACGGCATCAGCGAGGCCGAGTTCGTCTACGACCGCGACCGCGACGAGTACGTCCTCCTCGACGTGAACACGCGCCCCTGGAAGTGGATTAGCATGCCCGTGCAGGCCGGCGCGAACCTCCCGATGGCCGCGTACGCCGACGCCACCGGCGCCGACTACGACCCAGACCCCACGCGGGACGCGCGCTGGGTCTCGCTCGAAGACTACCTCCCCCTGCTCGCGAACGGAGAACTCGCCGACGTCCTCACGACCGACGACTGGGAAGCGCTCGTCTCCGGCGACTTCGAGACCAGCGGCGACCTCACCACCGCCGTCTACCGCCCGAGCGACCCCGCACCAATCGCCCACCGTCTCGACGTCGAATTCGGCGGCCGCGACTACTACTGCGCCTGCTGAGCTTCCCCACCGCTACTGCAATCCCCACTACGAGGATCCAAGTACGAGACCGCGACGACCCCGGGGCGTGACCTGACACTCGTCCGGCGCGGCCCAGCGGGAGTGCGACGCCCCGCGCCGGCGCAGCCCCCGTCGCCTGTACGCCCGAACGAGCACTTCTTGCCGGTATCAGTGACAACGCCACGCGCCCGCCGGTGTCCGCCGGGCTAAACGCCGCGGCCGCCAAACCCGGCCAATGAGCGACCAGATGCGGCTCAACCTCTTCACGATGGACTCCGTGGAGCACGTCTCCGTCGGGTCGTGGCGCCTCCCCGGCGACCAGTCCCACCGCTACCACGACCGCGAGTACTGGACGGACGTCGCGCGCACCGCCGAACGCGGCGGGTTCGACGCCGTCTTCTTCGCGGACGTCCGCGGCATCTACGACGTCTACGGCGACTCCCGCGACACTGCCATCGAGAAAGCCGTCCAGACGCCGTCGAACGACCCCGCGTACGTCGTCCCCGCGATGGCGGAAGTCACGGACGACCTCGGGTTCGCCATCACGAAGTCCACCTCGTACAACCACCCCTACCAGCTCGCCCGCGAGTTCTCCACGCTCGACCACACCACGGACGGCCGCGTCGCGTTCAACATCGTCACGTCCTACCTCGAGTCCGCGGCGGCGAACCTCGGGTACGACGACCGCATGGACCACGACGAGCGCTACGACCGCGCCGACGAGTTCATGGACGTCGTCTACAAGCTCTGGGAGGGCTCCTGGGAGGACGACGCCGTGGTCCGCGACCGCGACTCGGGCGTCTACACCGACCCCGAGAAGGTCGCCGCAATCGACCACGAGGGCGAGTACTTCGACGTCCCAGGCCCGCACAGCGCGGAGCCGTCCCCCCAGCGCACGCCCGTCCTCTACCAGGCGGGCTCCTCCGACCGCGGCCGCGAGTTCGCCGCCGAGCACGCCGAAGCCGTCTTCGTCAGCCAGCCCTCCGCCGACGCAGTCGCGGACTACGTCGACGACCTCCGCGAGCGCGCCGCCGACCACGGCCGCGACCCAGACACGCTCGCGTTCTTCCCCGGCATCGTCCCCATCGTCGGTGAAACTGAGGCCGTCGCCGAAGCGAAGTACGAGGCGTACACCGACCACATCGACACCGAGGGCGTGCTCGCGCTCATGTCCGGGTTCGTCGACATGGACCTGTCTGAACTCGACCCCGACCAGCGACTCGAACACATCGAGACCGAGGCCATCCAGGGCGTCGTGAACGCGTTCACGTCCAACGACGACCGCGACTGGACGGTCCGCGAGGTCGCGGAGTTCGCGGGCCTCGGCACCACGTCGCCCGTCGTCGTCGGGACGCCCGAACAGGTCGCCGACGAGTTCGAGTACTGGTTCGAGGACGTCGGCGTCGACGGCTTCAACGTCAAGGAGGTCGCGCGCCCGGACAGCCTCCGGGACTTCGTCGACCTCGTCGTCCCGGAACTCCGCGAGCGCGGCCTGCTCCGCGAGGACTACGACGGCGACACGCTCCGCGAGACGACGTTCGGCCGCCGGTACCTCCCCGACGACCACCCCGGTCGGCAGCACCGATAGCGGTTGCAGTAGCGGTAGTAGTCGCGTCAGTCGCCCCCGGCGTGAGGGCAACGGTTTTCTCTCCGGATTGTGTGGCAGTCACCGATGGCAGACACCGCGGATGACGGCGACCAGCGGATTCACGTCGGTGAGACGGCCGACGGCGAGCGCCTGGAGTTCCCCATCGTGGAGATGCTCACCGGTCGCGGGTTCGTCACCGGGAAGAGCGGTTCCGGGAAGTCCAACACCACGAGCGTCGTCGTCGAGGAACTGCTGGAGGCCGGCTATCCCGTGCTCATCGTGGACACGGACGGCGAGTACTACGGCCTCAAGGAGGAGTACGAACTCCTGCACGCGGGCGCCGACGAGGAGTGCGACATCCAGGTCGGCGTCGAGCACGCGGAGAAACTCGCCCACCTCGCGCTCGAAGAGAACGTCCCCATCATCCTCGACGTCTCCGGCTACCTGGACGACGACGAGGCGGACGAACTCCTCCGCGAGACCGTCAGGCACCTGTTCGCGAAGGAGAAGAAGCTGAAGAAGCCGTTCCTGCTCGTGGTGGAGGAGTGCCACGAGTACATCCCGGAGGGCGGCGGCGTCGGTGAGACGGGCAACCTCCTCATCAAGGTCGGGAAGCGCGGCCGCAAGCACGGCCTCGGCGTGGTCGGCATCAGCCAGCGCCCGGCGGACGTGAAGAAGGACTTCATCACGCAGGCGAACTGGCTGGTCTGGCACCGCCTCACGTGGGAGAACGACACCAAGGTGGTCGGCCGCATCGTCGGCAGCGAGTACGCCGACGACGTCGTCGACCTGGGGGACGGCGAGGCGTTCATTCAGACTGACTGGAGCGACGAGATGGTCCGCCGGGTACAGTTCAAGCGCAAGCGGACGTTCGACGCGGGCGCGACGCCCGGCCTGGACGACTTCGAGCGCCCAGACTTGAAGTCCGTGAGCGGGTCGCTGATGGAAGACCTCGGCGACATCACCGACCGGAAGGAACAGGAGCGCGACCGCATCGAGGAACTGGAGTCGAAACTGGAGAACCGCGAGCAGCGCATCGCGGAACTGGAGTCCGAACTGGAGACGGCGCGGGACGTGTCGGCGGCCGCGCGGAAGATGGCGAACGCGCTCGCGCACGGCGAGGGCGCGGCCGCGCCGCCGGACGGCTACCAGGCGCAACTCCAGACGAAGAACGACCAGATAGAGCGCCTCGCGGCGCGCGTCGAGGAACTAGAGTCGAAAGTCGAGGACGGCGCCGTCACGTCGGATGCGGGCGACGCAGCGACCGAGTCCGAGACGGAGACAGACGGAACAGGTGACACAGACAGTCCGGACGCCGGAGACGGTTCCTCCGTCGAGGACGCCGTCAGTGCCAGCACCAGTGATAGCGACGGCGGGGACGGCACTTTCGACGAGGACGCGTTCGTATTCGGTGATGACGGCGACGGCCACCGGGACGCGCTCGTGGACGCCGTCCAAGACCGGTTGCGGCGGCGCGGTGAACGCCTCCAACTGGAGGACGGCGCCGACGGCGACGACCAGCCGGCGCCGGAAGCCGTCGTCGACCTCCTGCAGGCGCCGCCGGTCGTCACGCGCGTGAACGCGTCGCGGCGCGAGTCCAAGTGCAACGACGACGCGGCGTGGCGCGTCGTCTCCGAACTCGCGACGAATCCAGGTGCGACCGCGCACGACCTCGCGGAGGCGGCGGACGTCGACGTCGAGGCCGTGCACACGCTCCTCCGCGAACTGCGCGCCCGCGAACTGGTCGTCCGCGAAGACCGCGCCTACGCGTTCAACACGCCACAGATGCGGACGCTCGTGGAGCGCGACGACCCCTCGAAGCCGCGCACGGAACTGCGCGACCAGTGGAAACAGTAGCGGTTCCGCTGCACGAACACCTACGGAGCGCGCACCACTCTCCCTGGTATGGCAGTCCAGAACGACAGCGACACGTTCGACGTCGGCGGCGACTACACGGTGCACCGGCTCGGGTTCGGTGCGATGCGAGTCACGGGCGACGACGTCATCGGGCCGCCGGCGGACGAAGCGGGCGCGCGCGACGTCCTCCGGCGCGCCGTCGAACTCGGCGTGGACTTCGTGGACACCGCGGACTCGTACGGCCCCGGCGTCAGCGAACGCCTCGTCCGTGAGGCGCTTGACCCCGAGGACGCCGTCGTCGCGACGAAAGCCGGCCTGCTCCGGAACCGCTCGGGCGACTGGATTCCGCACGGTGACCCGGACTACGTCAAGAACCAGGCGCTCGTGTCGCGCGACCGCCTCGGCGTCGACTCCATCGACCTCTACCAGTTCCACCGCCCAGCCCCGGACACGCCGTTCGCGGACTCCGTGCACGCGTTCGCGGAACTGAAAGACGCGGGCGTCGTCGACCACGTCGGCCTGAGCAACGTCTCCGTCGACCAACTGGAGGCCGCGCGCGAAATCGTCGACGTCGCCACCGTCCAGAACTCGTTCAACGTCGCCGACCGCGAACACGAGGACGTCCTCGCCGCCTGCGAGGACTACGGCATCGGCTTCATCCCGTACTTCCCCATCGGCGCCGGCGACCTCGGCGAGAAACGTGACGCACTGGAGGCCGTCGCCGACGCCCACGACGCGACCGTGCGCCAGGTCGCGCTCGCGTGGCTGCTCGAGTATTCGCCGGTGACGCTCCCGATTCCGGGCACGTCCAGCGTCGACCACCTCGAATCGAACGTCGCCGCCAGCCACCTCGCCCTCACGGCCGACGACCGCGCGCGACTCGACTGAGGTGGCGCGGTCGCTGCCGGGTAGTCAGTGCCACGAGCGTGGAAGCGACGGCGCTGTCGCTGTGGAGTGTGTGACGTCTGAAAACGATACTCCCGTTCCAGCGTCAACGACGCTGGCGTCTCACCGAATTACAGCCGAGTGAGGTTCGTCGCACGAGGGCCCTTCTCGGCCTCCTCGATGTCGAACTCGACTTCCTGACCCTCTTCGAGGTCCGGGCCGCCGATGTCTTCCATGTGGAAGAACACGTCCTCGTCTGCGTCGTCTGTCTCGATGAAACCGTAGCCGCCAGTGTCGTTGAAGAAGTCAACGGTGCCTGTCGCCATTGCTTTTGAAGACAGTCGCCGACTCCCCATAACGCTTGTGGGAGGGGGACGCGCGCAGAAACTGACAGTGCGGCCGCTGTACGCAGCGCCGCCGGCGCGTACGCCCCTGGGAGTCAGCGCTCAGGCGTCGACGATGTCGTGGAGGTCGTCCAGGCCGTCGATTTCCCACGTCGGCCAGACGTTCAACTCCCAGTCGCGGCGGTGCGGCCGCCGGATGAACGCCGAGTCGATGCCGGCGTTCTCCGCGGCGCGCACGTCCGACTCGTTGTCGCCGACGAACAGCGCGGACTCCGCGTCCAGGTCGTCGAGCGCGCGGTCGATGTAGTGCGAGTTCGGCTTGCGGCGCTGCAGGCTCTTCACGGTCGGCTCGCGGCCGTACGCCGTCTCGAACAGGTCGTCCACGCCGAAGTGTTCGAGCACGAAGTCGACGGTCGCCTGCTGGTTCGAACTGACGATGCCCATCGAGACGTCGAGGTCGTGGAGCGTGTCCAGGTCGTCGTACAGCGTCTTCCGTCCCTCCCGGACCTCGTCGTGCTGGGCTTCCGCGACGGTCTGGTCGCGGGTCGGCCAGAACTCGTGGGGGCTGAGGCCGTACCGGCTACACACGTCGCCGACGGTCTTCGGCGTCGCGCCGATAGTCATCTCCTCGATGTCGTCCGGGTCGGGGTCGGTGACGTCGAATTTCGCAAACGAGTCCTCGGTCGCCGCCTCCAGCACGTCGTAGCGAGTGCGGCCGACGAGGACGCCGTCGTTGTCGAACACGACGGTGTCGTAGGTCATACCCTAGAATGGGGGTTCACACTGATAAGCGTTTCATTGAACTGGTCGCTCCGCTCCCGGAACCCCAGAATCAGGCGCCGTAGCCCGTTTGAACGGGGCCGATGGCCGCGTCACGAGTCCGCCGGGGACGCCGCGCTCTCGGCGACCTGCTGCCCGCGCTCGCCCGGTCGGTCCGCACGCGGCACCGTGACGCTGACGACCGACCCCCTCGGTTCGTTCTCCGCGAACGAGAGGTCGCCGCCCATGCGCACGACCCCCCAGTAGACCGCCCACAGACCGAGGCCGCTGCCGTGTTCGAGCGCGCTCTCGCCGCCGCGTTCGAGCACCGCGCGCTCCTGCTCGGGGATGCCAGGGCCGTTGTCCGAGACGGCCAGCGAGACCGCGTCCCCGTCTACGCTGGCGGAGACGACGACGATGGGTTCGTCGGCGCCGTTGTGTTCGGCCGCGTTCTCCACGACGTTCCGGACGACCGTCTCGAACACGGTCGGGTTCACCGCCGCCGACGCACCGTCGGGGAGCGCGGTCGTCACGCCGACCTCCTGCTCGCGCGCGACGTCCGCGACGACGGTCTCGACGGTCTCGGCGACCGGCGTCGGGCCGCCGCCCTCGGACGCGGTCATCATCTGGTCGATTTCGCGCGCCCGCTCCGCCGCGCTCAACAGGCCGGTCGTCGTCTCCACGATTTCCTCGGCGGACACGTCCGCGCTCCCGCCGTCGCTGATGAGGCGCGCACGACCGATGATGCTGTTCGCGTCGTTGCGGAGGTTGTGCCGGAGCACGCGGTTCAACACCTCGAGGCGCTGCTCGCGGGTCTGCCGGCG
>JBDGQF010000183.1:0-3102 GCA_042219255.1 Halobacterium sp.
ACAAGTGGCTCAGATCGTTCGCCTACGCGTGGAATCAGCTTATCTGAACACTACGGTGTGAACATCCGTTACATTCATAGGCACAAATCGCATAGAATGAGTGTAGTTGCCATGTCAATGGGTGCCTATGACGAGGACGAACACGAGCGTCGCGAGGCGAAGAACAACAACGTCGAAGTCGCAGACGACGACACGCGCACGACCTACGAGGGGTCCGTGGAGTTCGACTCCGGCGACTCCGCCGAAGAGCTGCTCGACCAGTTCCAGCAGCTGCAGTCGAACTAACCGCGCTGTTTTACCGCGCGCAGCGACCCGGCAGTGACGAGTACGACGGCCGCGACGTGCCCGGCGACAGCCACGACCAGCGGCGGGTGCGTCCACACGAACGGCACGAGCACGGCCTGCACCGCGCCGAACGCCAGCGTCCGCCGGTCGACGCCGCGCAGCACGGCCGCCGTCTCCGCGTCGAAGTCGTAGACTAGCGACCGCCAGAACGCCACTACGGCCGCCCACCAGCCGGTGCCGATGCGGTAACAGACGTCCCAGAGCACGAGCAGCGCGAACGCCGCCGGCAGCACGGGCGGCCGCTCGCCGAGCAGCGCGGTGAACAGCGCCGCGCCGTCCCGCGGGTCGTACACGAACAGGTACGTCAACAGCGTCACGTACGCGACGACGCCCAGCACCACCTCGATGCTGGACGCGAACAGGAGGCGCCGGTACCGGACGGGGACGCCGGGTTCGCGCGCCCGCCGCCCGATGTCCAGCATGAACGCGCTCCCGGCGGCCGCGACGAAGACGGCGGCCGTCCCGGGCAGCACCGCGCCAGGGATGTCGTACGCGACGGCGAGCGCGAGCAACACCGCCTCGAACCCGAGGAACTGCACGGCGACGGCGGTGCGGTCGGAGACGGAGACGCCCGGGACCGCGCCGACGATGCTCTCGTACACCCACGCCTCGCCGTAGACGTCCGCGGGCCGCTCGCCGGTCTGCGGTCGCACGTCGCCGCGCGCGTCACCCATCGACGGCCTCCCCGTACTCGCGGAGCGCGCGCCGCGCCGCCTCGTCGAACGGCGTCAGGTCGACGTCGACGACGTCCCGGATGCTGTGGTCGGAGACGACGACGGGGTTCTTCAGGCCGTGAATCAGGGGGTGGGCGACCGACCGCGGCACGTCCGTCACGAGGTCGACCCAGTACGTCGAGAGTTTCGGGGAGAGCACGGGCACGGGCAGCACCCAGATGCGCTTGCCGGCGAGTTCCGCGGTGCGCTCCAGCATCAGTTCGTAGGAGAGGACGTCCGGGCCGCCGACCTCGTACGTCTCGTCGGCGGTCTGCGGGTGGTCGAGGACGCCGACGAGGTACGCGACCACGTCGGAGACGGCGATTGGCTGGCAGGGCGTGCGCACCCACTTCGGCGTCACCATCACCGGCAACCGGTCGATTAGCTGGTAGACGACGTCGAACCCGGCGCTCCCCGCGCCGACGATGACCGCGGCGCGGAGCGTCGTGAGGTCGAACGCCGCGTCCGCCAGGACGGCCTCCACTTCGCGCCGCGACGCGAGGTGCGGTGAGAGGTCGTCGCCCGTCTCGCCGAGGCCGCCGAGGTAGACCACGCGGTCGACGCCCGCGGCGTCCGCCGCGGCGGCGAAGTTCCGCGCCGCCGTCCGGTCGCGCTCCGCGAACCCGGGGCCGGCGCCCATCGAGTGCACGAGGTAGTACGCTGCGTCCACGCCGTCGAACACGCCGGCAAGCGACGCCTCGTGGAGCAGGTCGCCCTCGATGGCCTCCACGCCCTCCGGCGGGTCGTAGCTGTCAGCGTCCCGGACGAGCGCGCGGACGTCGTGGCCGGCCGCCACCAGTTCCGGGACGAGGTGGCCGCCGACGAAGCCCGTCGCGCCCGCGACGAGTACTCGCATGCCGTCCACTTGGGGCGACGACCGGTTAAGTGTGGGCGGCGCGGGCGACCCGGTGCGTCGTCCTCAGTCGGCCTGCCAGCCAGGGGTTCCGGGCGCGCCACGCTCTTCCTCGACCGTCTCGCCGAGTCCCGGGTCGGGGTCGTCGCTGTCGGCGCGCGACTCCCAGTCCGCGATGGCCCGGCCGACCCAGGAGTCCGCCCGGACGGCCGTCTCGTAGTACTGCTCGCGCTTCGTCGGTTCGACGGCGGTCGTCCCTGGCGCGCTCGCGGCGGCGACGGCGACGAACCGCGCGCGGTCTTCGTCGGTCAGGTCGCCGGCGACCAGACGGTCGAGGAAGCCGTCCGCGAGGTCGCCCGGTTCCGGGTACGCGAACACCTTCTCGCCGACCGCCTGCGGCCCGAACAGGAGGCCCGAGCGGTCGCCCGGTGGCTCGTCGTCGAGCAAGCGGTCGCCGCCGACGTGGCGCTCGACGCGCTCGCACTCCGTGTCCACGTCGAGCGCGAGGTTGTGGCCCGGGTACTCCGCGCACTCCTGCGGGTAGACGTCGCTGTCGTGGATGCGGCACTGCAGGGTCTCCGGGTCGAGGAACGCGCACGCCGGCAGCCAGGACGCGTCGCTGTCGAACGGCGCGACGGGCTTCGGCGTCTTCCGGACGCCGACGAAGAACGCCGGTTTCCCAGCGATTGCGGCGACCTCGCGCCCCGCAATTTCGACGCTCGGGCCGTCCTCGGCCGCCCAGAGCCGCGGCGTCAGCGCGTCCGCGAGGCCGGCGTCGAGGAACGCGCGGACGCCCTCGCGCGTCAACGGCACGAGGTTGTACGTGTCGTCGAGTGGCTGCTGTGGGCCGCGGCGCTCGTGGTCGGGGACGGCCGCCAGCGGCCGCCAGTCGACGCAACACCCAGCGCACTGCTCGCAGTCCACCTCCATGCGTGGCGCTTCGCCGCGAGAGCCGAAAGCGTTTGCCTCCACGCCCACTACGTGGCGCCATGAGCGAGCGCTGCGAGGGCTGCGGTAACGACGTCCGCGTCGCCGGCGGCATCGGGGACATCTGGACGATGGACCCGACGCACACCGGCGGCATGACCCTCGAGTTCGTCGACGAGACCGAGTTCTTCCTCTGCTTCGACTGCATCGACGCCCTCCCGGACGACCCGCGCGAGAGCGACGTCGCCGCGCTCGGCGACTGAC
>JBDGQF010000183.1:3202-12294 GCA_042219255.1 Halobacterium sp.
GACGCCCTCCCGGACGACCCGCGCGAGAGCGACGTCGCCGCGCTCGGCGACTGACCGGAGGCGGTGCGCCATCGCGCTCGGCGACTGGCCCCTGTTCGGTCGCCGCGTCAGTCCTTGTCCTCGGTGACGTCCGCGCCGGGCGCGTTCTGCATCACGCTGCGCAGGCCCTTCCGGGCGTTGTGCTTGCGCGTGTACCCCTCGCCGCTGGTCGCGATGACGTTGCCGTTCCGGTGGCGGAGCCGCCAGCGGTACTCGTCGGCCTTGTCCTGGAACACCTCGAAGCGCGCCAGCGACGCCAGGGGCGCCGCGGCACCCACCGGCGACTCCGGGGCTGGCTCGACTGCTTCGGTCGTCGCCTCCTCGGTGCTGGACTCGGCTCCTGCGGCGTCCGCGTCTGCCTCGACGTCGGCCGCCTCGGCCTCAGCACCCGTTCCCTCCGTCCCAGCACCCGAAGCGTCGAACAGTTTGACGCTTGCGCCCTCGGCGTCCGCGGGCCACTCCAGTTCGAGTTCGAGGCTCACGTCGTCGTCCTCGCGTTCCAGCTCGACCTCCAGGGAGAGTTCGGCTGGCGGGTCGACGGCGAGCGCGTCCGCGCCCTCGCCCAGACGGATGGAGCCGGCGAGTAAGCCGTCGGCGACGCCGCTCAGGACGGCGGCGAGTTCCTCGCGGCTCCCCGTGAGTTCGGTTTCGTAGTCTTCGGTAGTCACGACAGGAGACACGGCGCCGGGCGTGATAAACGGTCGCAAGCGCGGCCGGTGGGTGTCGCACAGAGCGGTGGGGTTAACCCGACGGCGCGCCTGCGCTCGGACAGTGAACCCCGAGCGCATCTTCGCGGAGTTCCCCGCCCCCGAGTACCGGGGCGCCCAGGAGCAAGCGCTCGCGGACGTCCGCGACGCCTTCCAGGCCGGCAACGACGTCGTGCTCGTGCGCGCGCCGACCGGCAGCGGGAAGAGCCTCATCGCCCGCGCCATCATGGGCTGCGCGCGCCAGGTCGACGAGGCCGACCCCGTGGAGCCGACGGGCGCGTACTACACGACGCCGCAGGTCTCCCAGCTGGACGACGTCGCCGAGGACGACCTGCTGGACGACCTGAAGCTCGTCCGCGGGAAGTCCAACTACACGTGCATCCTCCCGGGCGAGGAGTCGACGCCCGTCGACCGCGCGCCCTGCGCCCGCGAGCGCGGCTACGACTGCGCGGTGAAACACCGGTGTCCGTACTTCTCCGACCGCGCCATCGCGTCCTCGCGGGAGCACGCGGCGATGACGCTGGCGTACTTCATGCGGACCGCCGGGAGCGAGGTGTTCCGGACGCGCGACGTCTGCGTCGTCGACGAGGCGCACGGCCTCGCGGAGTGGGCGGAGATGTACGCGACCATCGACCTGAACGACCGCACCGTCCCGGTCTGGGAGGACGTGCGCGTGCCGGACGTGGACGGCGACCCGGACGCCGCCGTGGACTTCGCCGACCACCTCCGGCGGACTGCGGAGGCGGCGAAGGACGAACTCATCGGGCAGGACGAACTCACCGCCGAGGAAGCGGGGCGGCGCGACCGCTTGCAGGAACTCATCTCGGAGCTCCAGTGGTTCGTGGAGGACTACAACGACCCGGAGTCCGGGACGACGTGGGTGGTCGACGCCGACGACCGGTCGGTGACTATCAAGCCGATGGACCCGGAGCGCTACCTCACGCACACGGTCTGGGACCGCGCGAACAAGCACGCGCTGCTGTCGGCGACCATCCTGAACAAGGAGGCGTTCTGCCGGAGCGTCGGCCTCGACCCCGCCGACGTCGCGCTCGTCGACGTCGAACACACGTTCCCCGTCCAGAACCGGCCGCTGTACGACGTCACGCAGGGGAAGATGACGTACGAGCACCGCGACACGACGCTGCCGAAAATCGCGGAGACCGTCGTGCGCGTGATGGCCGAACACCCTGACGAGAAGGGTATCGTGCACGCGCACTCCTACGACATCGCGGAGCAACTCGCGGAACGCCTCGACGACTTCGGCGTCGGCGACCGCGTCCGCACGCACGACTCGGACACGCGCGACGCGGAACTGGAGCGCTGGAAGGACAGCGACGACACCGAGGTGTTCGTCGCGGTGAAGATGGAGGAAGCGCTCGATTTGGCGTACGACCTCGGGCGCTGGCAAGTGCTCTGCAAGGCCCCGTTCCTCAACACGAACGACTCGCGGGTCGCCGCGCGCCTCGCGGACGGCCAGTGGGCGTGGTACTACCGCACCGCGCTCAGAACCGTGATTCAGGCCTGCGGCCGCGTCGTGCGCGCGCCCGACGACCACGGCGCGACGTACGTCGCGGACTCCAGCATCCTCGACCTGTTCGACCGCGCGCGCACCGACATGCCGCCGTGGTTCCGCGACCAGGTCGACCGCATGACCACGCCAGACCTCCCCGAAGTCGACGCCAGCGCAGCGCTCAGCGACACGACGGACGGCGTCGACCAAGTCGAACCGACGTACGGCAGCGGCGGGAGCGATTCGTCGACGTCCGCGCCGTCGAGCGACTCCAGTTGCGGCACGAGCGCGGGCGCGAGCGACCGCAGCGAGGACGGCGGCGGGAGCGGCCGCCGCGAGAAGACGAGTCCGGTGGCGGACGTCTGGGACGCCGAATGATTCAGGCCGCCTCGCGGAGGTCGGCCAGCGTCGAGCGCGCGAACGACGCCAGGTGTTCCGGGTCGAAGTCGTAGTCGCCGCCGTCGACGTAGTGCGCGTAGATGCGGTGCGCGTCGTCCCGGTCGTTCTCCGCCAGCGTCGACAGGACGTCGTCCTTCCGCAGTGAGTCCGCGCCGTCGGCCAGCGCGCGGAGGCGAACGAGTTCGCCGACCGTGACGTGCAGCATCTTCTCGTCTCCGCCGTCGGCGTACGCCGCCAGCGACTCGCGGACGTGGTCGAGTCGCCACGCCAGCAGTTCCTCGAACTCGTACTCGGGGAGGCGGTCGACGACGTCCTCGCCGTAGACGACGGCGTGGTTGTCGCGGAAGTCCCGCTGGTAGACGGTCAGGAACTTCCAGGGGTACCCGTCGTTCAGGGGGTCGTCGAGGTTCCACAGGTACTCCCAGGCGAGGTCGACCTCGCGGACCGCGAGGTCGGCCGTACACGACTCCAGCAGTGCTTCAACGTCGGTCACGACGTCGCGCTCCTCGGCCAGCACGACGAAGAAATCGAGGTCGCTGACGCCGGGGACGAAGTCGCCGCGCTCGTAGGAACCGTACCGTATCACCGCATGGACGGCGGACGCGAGCGCGTCGTCGGCGGCGACGCCGTCGGCGATGCAGTCGTCCATGTGTCGGTGGTCGTGGCGGACGCGCAAAAATCGAATCGCTCACACGTACGAGACGGCGTACGCGAACCCGGAGAACAGCATCAACGCGACGAGGAACAGCGCCAGAATCTGGTCTCGCTCCATACGACAACGAGGGCGGGGCGCGCAAAAGGCGTATCGACCTATTCGACTCTGGCGTCGAGGACGACGTGGTCGACGCCCGCGCTGTGAGACTTCACGCGGCGCCTGGCTTCGATTGTGACGTCGCGGCCGGCGCGCTCGCAGCCAGCGCGCAGCCGCCGCTCGGGGCGCTCCCAGAGTTCCGCCTCCGGCATGGCGCTGTGGACGTGCAAGAGGCCGCCCGGGACGAGGTTGTCGAGTGCGGCGTCGAGGTAGCCCGGGCCGCCCGCTGCGGTCTCGACGCCGTCGACGGGGCCGCCGCCGAGCGCGTCGTAGTACCCCATGACCACGCGGTCGGCCTCGCTGTCGACGTCACGGCAGTCGCCGAGCAGGCAGTCCAGGCGGTCGCTGACGCCGTTCAGCTGGGCGTTCTCCGCGAGGAACCGGAACGCCTCGGGGTTCTTCTCGACGGCGGTGACGCGCGCGCCGCCCCGGGCCATCGGGAGCGCGAAGTAGCCGATTCCGGCGAACATGTCCAGCACGCGCTCGCCGTCGGTGACTGCGTCACCCATGCGGGCGCGTTCGGCCTTGTTCCCTGGCGCGAACATCACGCGCGAGAGGTCGAGCGCGTACCGCGTGCCGTACTCGGTGTGGACGGTCTCCGTGTCGCCCTCGCCGGCGACCACGGTGACGTCCGGCCGGCGGTGTTCGCCGTCGATGCCGCCGCGCGACAGTACGGTGTCGGCCTCGCTGTGGAGGTCGAGCAACGCTTCACCGACCTCGCCGGGGCGCGGGCAGTCCGTGAAGTCCGCGAGGAGGACGCTGCCGACGACCGCCCACGAGGACGGCGCGCGGTCGCGTTCCTCGGCCGTCCAGCCGCGCTCGCGGAGCAAGTCGTCGAGCCCTGGCGCGCGCAGGTCTGGGTCGGCCTGCTCGACGACGCGGACGAAGTCGGTGTCCGTGGGACGCTCCGTGACCGGGAGTTCGAGCGTGTCGGCGTCGTGCTCGCGAACCTTCCGGTCGCCGTCGTAGACCCCCTCCGCTTCCAGTGCAGCGATGCGCGACTCCGACTCCGGTTTCGGCACGACGACTGCCAGGTCGGCAGTGTCGTCCGCGCCAGTAGCCGTCCCAGTTTCTTCCGCAGCGTCCGTGCCCTCTCTCGGCATCCGTCAGGCCTCCGGGAGGACGTGGAGGCCGGCGCGGGACTTCAACGCCGGGACGGTGCTGGCGTCGGCGTCCACGTAGTCCGGGCGCGGCACGGTCTTGGACTCGTAGGTCTCCGGGTCGAGAATCTGGACGGCGTTGTCGTCCTCGACGGTGACGACGGTGGCGTCGGTCGCCTCGTCCCGCGTGCCGAGTTTGCGCGCGTCTGGCGCGTCGCCGTCCTCGTAACTCGCCTCGTAGGGCTCGCCCGTGGTGACGCGCACGCCCTTCAGGTTGCCGTGGACGGAACGCACGAGCACCGGGCCGCCGTCGTCGTCCGCGAGGTCGATGACGTCGCCCGGCCGGAACTCCGGCAGGCGGACGGCGTACGTCACGCGGTACACCTCGTTGCCGTCCTCGTCCTCGGTGACGAGTTTCTCGTGGTCTTCGAACCCGCCGCCGAACTCCTCGACGAGTTTTCGCGCGAGCTTCAACCCGATTTTGTTCGTTGAGAGCTTCAGGTCGATGCCGGACTCCGCCTCGGAGACGTCCGTGACGAACGCGTTCCGGTCGCCGGTCGCCTCCATGTCGGCGACGATTTCGTGTGCGAGTTCGGTGGCGCGGTCGGTCTCCTCGCTCGTCGGGTCGCGGCCGACGGCGCGCACCTGGACGATGGACGCGAACGAGTCGCCCGCGATGCGGCCACAGCGCGTGCAGGTCTGGCGGCTCACCTTCACTGGCACCACTACTTCCTCGGTGCGGAGTTCGCCGCGTACCACGCCGGAGAACCGGCAGTGCATCCGGATGGTGTTCGGGTCGACCTGCTCGGGGCGGACCTGCCAGTCGACGTCCTCGGCCGCCACGTGGACGGCCAGCGCCTCGCTGACCTCCTCGACGGCGACGTCCGTGTAGTCGTCGGCGTCGACGTCCACCCAGCGGTTGCCGCGGTGGACGGCGCCACAGCGCGCACACACCATCACTTCGATGCGCTCTGGCGCGTCCACGAACTCGAAGTCCTCGAAGTAGCAGGCGTCACACAGCGAGCGCTCGCGGCGGGTGACCCCGTCGCCGTCGGCGTCGATGGCGTCGCCGCAGCGCGGACAGAACGTGCCTGCCTCAGTCATACACCACGGTAGGCCGCGCGCCCTGTTAAGTCACTCGTCAGCGCCTCCCTCCCAGCTGGTGGGCACCACCTCGATTCGCTTGACCGACCCGTCGGCGTGCAGTGTGACCTTGATGCGGCTGTCAGCGTCAGGCACGACGACCAGTTCCGTGTGCCACTTGTTGCCCGTCCCGCGCGCCGTGACCCGGTAGACGCCGGTCTCGTCGAGTTCGACGAGGTCGACGAGTTCGCTCCCGGGAATCGACTGCGTGGCGGTGCCGACGCGCTCGCCGCGGTACCACAGGCGCACAGTTACGTTGCTTCCGGCGGCGTAGTCGTCGGGGAACGCGTTGTGGTAGGCCGCCAGCGAGTGGTCGACGCTGCGGCGCGGCAGTGCGAACGCCTCGTGGTAGATACCGAGCGGGCCGGCGCGGACGGCGACGGCCTTCCCGCCGGGGTCGTCGACGGTGAACTGTTCGGTCCGGTTCCCGCTGGCGCCGGGGATGGTCGTGTTCACCGTCACGGTGTACGACCCGTTGCCGTCGATGGTCGTGAGGTCGCGGTACGTGCCGTTCCCGGACGCGTCGACGGTCGTCTCGAACACCGTCTCGCCGCCGCGTTCGACGGTGATGTCGGCCTGGAAGGCGTCGCCGGCGGTGTGGGACGCAAACACGAGTTCGGCGTGCGCTGGCGGTTCCGGTGCCGTCGTCTGGTCGCCACCGCCGCCACCGGGCAGCGCCGAACACCCGGCGAGGACGACCACAGCTACCAGGGCGACTGCAAGGGGCTTGCTGGAGGGCATACGTCGCCGTGTGAGACACCGACACACAAAAGCGTTGGCCGCCAGTTTCACTTTCAGTCCGGTGTATACGAGCCTTTATGGGGTGGTGGGCAGAAGGTGGAAGCACATGCCCGAAGCAGACCTCGAGGAACTCCCCGGTGTGGGGCCCGCGACCGCCGAGAAACTCCGAGAGAACGGATTCGAGTCGTTCCAGAGCATCGCCGTCGCCTCAGCCGGCGAACTCTCCAACACCGCCGACATCGGCGACAGCACCGCCGCGGACGTCATCCAGGGCGCCCGCGAGGCCGCCGACGTCGGCGGCTTCGAGACCGGTGCGACCGTCCTCGAGCGCCGCGAACAAATCGGGAAGCTCACGTGGAACGTCCCCGACATCGACGAGATGCTCGGCGGCGGCGTCGAGACCCAGTCCATCACGGAAGTGTACGGCGAGTTCGGCGCCGGCAAGTCCCAGGTCACTCACCAGCTCGCGGTGACCGTCCAGCTCCCCCAGGAACACGGCGGCCTCCACGGGCGCGCCATCTTCATCGACTCCGAGGACACGTTCCGTCCCGAGCGCATCGACGACATGGTGCGCGGCCTCGACGACGACCAGCTGCAGGCCGCGATGGACGACCGCGACATCGAGGGCTCGCCCGACGACGAGGACGCCATGACGGAACTCGTCGAGGACTTCCTCGACAAAATCCACGTCGCGAAAGGGTTCAACTCCAACCACCAGATGCTGCTCGCGGAGAAAGCCCAGGACATCGCCAGCGAGTACGAGGACGACGACTACCCCGTCCGCCTGCTCGTCGTCGACTCGCTGACCGCGCACTTCCGCGCGGAGTACGTCGGCCGCGGCGAACTCGCCGACCGCCAGCAGAAACTCAACAAGCACCTCCACGACCTCGACAAGGTCGGCAACCTCTACAACGCCGCCGTCGTCGTCACGAACCAGGTGCAGTCCAACCCGGACTCGTTCTTCGGCGACCCCACGAAACCCATCGGTGGGAACATCCTCGGCCACAAGTCCACGTTCCGGATGTACCTCAAGAAGTCCAAGCAGAACAAGCGCATCGTGAAGCTCGTCGACGCGCCGAACCTCGCCGACGGCGAGGCCGTCATGCGCGTCGAGGGCACCGGCCTCAAGCCGGAGTGAGGCCGCCGCCCGCGACCCTGCGCACGGGACTGGCGCGCGGGTCGGGTACGCGCTCGTTCGGCCCGTAGACCACCGCTTCGTCCTCGTTCGTCGTGAACTCGGCGGCCAGTTTCGCGCCGGGGTCGGTCACGACCACGGTCTGGTTCGTCCACCGCTGTTCGCCTTCCTCGTCGCGCATCGACACCTGGTAGACGCCGGTCTTCGGGAGGCTGCCGACCTCGAACGGTCCGGAGCCGTTCCGGTGCAGCGTCTCCGAGACCACCGTCTCGCCGCGGTACTTCACGACCACCGTCTTGTTCGCGGGAAACGGCAGCCGTTTCGTGACGTACAGGATCCCGGTCATGTTCTGTCGCGGCAGCCCGAACGTCTCGGCGTCGATGCGGAGGTACCGGAGGTTGACGAGCGTCGCGTTCCCGAGCGACCCGTTCACCTGGAACCGGTCGCTGCGGTTGCCGCTCGCCGCCGGGAGCGTCGTGTTCACCGTCACCGTGTACGGCCCCGGCTCGTCGAACGCCGTGAGGTTCCAGTACGCGCCGTTGCCGTCGCTCGTTATCGTGCGCTCGAACACCTGGCTGCCGTCCTTCGTGACTGTCACCGTCGCCTCGAAGGACTCGCCGCCAGTGTTGGACGCCAACAGGAGTTCGTGCCTGTCGGGGCCGTCGTCCGCCGAGGACTGGCCGCCGCCACCGCCGAGGCCGGGAACCATCGAACAGCCTGCGAGCAGTACCAGGGCTACGAGTCCGACTGCGAGGGGCTTGCTGGAGGGCATGCACCACGGAAATGTGACTGCTCGTTGAAAAATCTAGGTGGCGGTCGCGCGAAAACAGCCGTTACTCGTCGTCTTCCGTCGACGTCTTCTCGACGTCCGCCTCGCCCTCGTAGATTTTCGCGCCGTCCTGCACGACTTTCTCGGAGAGCACCGCGCACTTGATGCGCATCGGCGTCACCTCGACGCCCAGCATCTCCAGGACGTCGTCGGTGTCCAGTTCCTTCACCTCGTCGAGGGTCATCCCCGGGAGCTTCTGCGTGAGCATGCTCGCGGACGCCTGACTGATGGCGCAGCCGTCGCCGCGGAACGCCACCCGCTCGATGGTCTCCCCGTCATCGGCGAGCTGCACGTCGAACTCGAGTTCGTCCCCACACGAGGGGTTGTAGCCCTCGTGCGTGAACGTCGCGTCCCCGAGTTCGCCGTTGTTCCGGGGGTTGCGGTAGTGGTCGAGAATCTGCTGCCGGTACATGTCCGAGCCCATACTCATCTTGACAGCGAGTACGTCGGAACGACAGAAAAGCGTTCCGCGCGCCGGCTCACGCCAGCGCGCCGGTCAGTTGAAGATGTCGCGGGCGGCGTACAGCGAGTCGACGAGGGCGTCGACCTCGTCCATCGTGTTGTAGAAGTAGAACGAGGCGCGGACGGACGCGGCGATGTCGAGTTTCTGGTGGAGCGGCTGGGTGCAGTGGTCGCCGGCGCGGATGGCGACGCCGTGGTCGTTCAGAATCGACGCGA